>JAEWLI010000154.1 GCA_023393375.1 Bacteroidota bacterium | reverse complement strand
TTTTAGCTATTGGTACAGGTGCTTTTGCTCAAAGCTCTTCTTACAAAGCCTTTAAGGTAGATTTAGGGTTTTTATACGGATTACCTGTTGGTAGTGATTACTACTCAGGTGGTGTGGGTTTCTATTTGGAACCGAAGTATAATATCTCCGATAATATAGCTTTAGGTCTTCGTTTGGAATGGGCAATTTTAGCTGCTGCTGATGCATTAGGTGAAAATGCTAGCATTTCCGCACTAAGTTCTTATTTATTGACCGGTGATTACTATCTTGGTTCTAGCTCAGTAAGACCTTATGTTGGTGCAGGTATTGGTCTGTATGGAACTGAGGTTTATGAAGTTGTTAATTCAGAATTTAGAGCAGAAAAAGCTAATAAATTTGGTTTTGCTCCAAGAGTAGGTTTATTGTTAGGTCATTTCCGTACTGGTCTTGAATATAACTTAGTAACAGGAACTGAAGGTCAAGCCAATTACCTTGCATTAAAAATAGGTGCAGAAATTGGTGGTGGAAGAAAATAATTATAACTTCTATTCAATAAGATATAAAAATGAGCCGGTTCGTCCGGCTTTTTTTTTCTCTATATTCTATATATTGTAAAGATCTCTCTATCCGGAGTGAGGGTACTAAAAAAACTCACAACCAATTGAAATTTAGGGAATATTATGTCAGGAATGTTTGTAGGAATAAACATTCTGGTTGTAAAACATTTCAGACGATAAAACAATTTATTTCATCGTCTGAAAAAGATGGTTAAACTACTTCATTTAATTTTTTGGCAAAGCCTTTTTTGGTCTTTACCCTTTTTAATGCTTTTACCAGATCCTGATCGCCATATACGCCATTGATCCAATTGATAAAGTCATTGTTGTTATTTCCAAGATGAAACCGGAAAGCGTCATCAGAAATTGAATCGTTTTCCAATGCTTCTGCCAATTCCTGCAATGATTTTATAACAGGGCCATTTTGTACATAAAAAGCTTTGTCTTCAGGTAACTTACTCTTCAAATTCATAAAAGGTTACATTTATAAGGTCACAAAAAAAATGATTAGAATTATGGGTCAAAATTAACAAAAAACAATAGAGTTGACTTACCCTGATCTTAAATATTTAAAAAGATTCCAACTTACCTCAACCTCCATCAACCATAATTGTTTGAAACAGAAAAAATTTTATACAAAAGGGTATATATTTTGTTACCCTAAAAAAATATTATTGATTGACATTTAGCTGCAAATATAACATATGTATTTTTATATTAATAATATAAACAATATTTATTTACAATAATTATTAAAAAATATAATAGTATTAATTATATTTGCAATTAATAAATTAAACACTTGATAATTTAATAAGTCAGGATATGGTAAAGATAAAGTACAGAGGACCCAAGTTATTTGAACCGGAAATGCTTGATGTAAAAGAAGTAGTGAATTCGTTACGAAAAGATATCAAAGGTTTGAAATGTTCATCCCACCATAGGGACAGAGAAAGTGTGATCCATTTGAGGTACATCAAAGAAACTAATGAATTGGAAAAACATGTGAATGCCTGTTGCTATGAATTTGAAAACCTGTTAAAAGTTCGTCTGCCTGAAATTCAGCAGGAAATCCATTAAATCTCTCTTTATTGCCAAAATACTACTGTTGTTGAAATTCTCTTGCCCGGCATTTTCGTTAGTATAGATCAAAAATGTTATATTTATAGCGAAAATGAATATCTATGGCCGGGATACGAAGGAAAAAAATTATCTATAAAATCAGCCCACAACTAAGAAACTATCTGATCAACCATAACCGGGAATATCAGCTTACCATTTCTTATAGTGACCTCTTACGTTTCGACAGTTCCATCCCATTATACGACAGCAAAGGGACAGACACACTTTGGGAAACTGTATTTTATCCCCAAAGCGAGATGAAACATATCCACGAAAGCTTAAAATATATCTATTCGCTATTAAAAGCCGATGGCGATGTCTCTGTAATCGAGCACTTATTCATAGACCGCGTGGATATATGTATTTATGGCAATACAAAGCCTTTCAGAATACGTATCGTTAATAAAATCAATGATTTGTTTGATTATTTCTATGTAAAAGTGGCTGATGCTTCCCGAATTTACGGGCTGGAGCTGGAACACCTGCTTTCTCCAAATAAAATCAACTACCTGGTTTGTGAAAATACCATTATAGAAGAACATATCCAAGGCATCCCTGGTGATGAGTTTATAAAGTATAATCTCAAAGAAGAACGATTAAATGAGATGCGTTTGGCCAAAGAATTCGTAAAATTCAACGAAAGGTGCCTGGTCCGTTTATTGGGCGATATGCATTCAAGTAATTTTGTAGTCGAAGTGATCCCTGATTTTGACGAAATTCATTATCGTATCAGGGCCATTGACTTCGACCAGCAATCTTTTGAGGGCAGAAGGGCCATTTATATGCCTCAATATTTCAAACAAAACAACCCTATAATTCAACTGGGTGTAAAGCATATGGCCCCTGAGTTGGAGTTGCAGTATCAGAAAGAAGAACGGTCATTAATAGCCACAAGGTTAAAAGCGAAATTTTCACATCAAGCAATCGAAGAATTACTGGAGGCAATGATGAGCGATAGCATTGCACCTCCCGACAATGTTTTTAACCTGAAGCATGAACTGGCACAGTTATATAAAGATGATGATTACCTTAAGTGCAACAGTATGGGTGAGATAGTAAAAACAAGTCTGGAAATGACCATGACCAGGCCTATCAGAAAAAAATATTCTTTTATAACGCCAGAATAAATGTTGATAGGATAATCGGCACATCCACAAAAGAAATAATTGCTATGAATATAAATCTTTCGAAGAAAAAAATATTGGTAACCGGGGCAAGCAGGGGCATTGGCCGCGCTATTGTAAAAAAGCTTGTGGAATGTGGCGCACATGTAGCTGCACATTATCTTAATAGTGAAAATGCCATTAATAGCCTGCTTAACGAAACAGGGAGCCATGCAGTGCCTTTTAAAGCAGATCTTTGCCAGCCTCTTGAAGTAATTCATTTATTCCATGAGGTGACCAATAAGTTTGGAAAGATTGATGTGTTGATCAACAATGCAGGAGTAGCCATTCATTCGAAAGTAGAAGGTGATGATGTAAAATGGGTAGATGACTGGTCGGAAACCATTACGATTAATTTAAATTCGGCAGCCTTATTATGTAAAAAAGCCATTGAACATTTTTTGGAGCAGGGAGGGGGTGCAATCATCAATATGACATCCAGGGCTGCATTTCGCGGCGACACTGCCGATTACCTTGCTTATGCTGCCTCAAAAGGCGGCCTTGTTGCGCTTACCAGATCGATAGCCAAAGAATATGGTAAACAAAATATAAAAGCATTTAATGTAGCACCGGGTTTTGTGAATACCGATATGACCAGGAACTTTATCAAATACTATGGTGCACGATTTGTAAAAGGGGATATTGCACTGGAAAAATTAACAGAACCTGAGGATATTTCTCCGATGATTGCATTTTTGGCCAGTGGAATGGCTGATCATGCCACTGGAAGTACAATTGACATCAATGCTGGAAGTTATTTTCATTGACCCACTACCTGCTTAAGGGAATTGAACCAGTTGTCAATCTGATGTTTCCTTTTTAGGCTTGCAATTTTCAGTAATCGGGCAGTTCTTTTAAAATTAGAAGCATTTCGCAAAGCATGATATAGCCTATCGGAGGTGATACTGTCTTTTAACAAAAAATCCTGCACACCCGATGCGATCACTTCCTTATAATTCGAGCTTTTAAGCAATGTGATATGAATATCCTTGGTCTTTTTATTTCGGTTGATTTGGGCAATGAACCTTCGGATAAATTTTTTATTAAGGTTGTCATCCAAAAAAATAATACTGGGTTGAATTCTTAAGGCACTCATGACACTTTTTTTACAATCAAAGCAAAAGTCGACCATCAGTTTATAACCTTTGATGCCCATAAGATTTTTGTACACTTTTCCTAATGTAATCGGGTTATTCCCAACCAATAAAACGCTTACTGGATCACCATCATCAGTTTGCTCATTATCGATAGTAGTTGTTGCCATCATGAGAAGAAATTGATACTGTTATTGGGTTTACTATAATTGATTCAACGTAAGTAAAAAAATGAGGTTGAGAAGAAATGATTACTTTTTTAGTCAAAATAAAGATTTGTTTTAGCCGTAAACCTATCTGATAATTCCGTAAATTAACCAGATGATACCTCGTTCTATTTTTTAATTTAAATCACTTTTTATTATGGAATTAAAAGCGTCAAAAATCATTGTCACTGGTGGTAGTTTGGGAATAGGAAAAGCAACTGCCAAACTTCTGGTAGAAAAAGGGGCAAGTGTGGTAATCACGGGCAGGCATAAACAGCACCTTGAGCAAGCAGCCAGGGAAACGGGAGCCTATCCGGTTTTAGCAGATGTTTCAAAAGAGGATGATATTTTACGAACTTTTAAGGAATCATATGGGTACCTGAATGGTTTGCATTGTTTGATAAATAATGCTGGGATTGGATGGAGTGTGCCTGTTACCGAACTTACATTCAATGATTTTCAACAAATCTATTCTGTGAATGTATTTGGGGCTGCAATAATGGCAAAACATGCAGCAGAAATCTTTAAAAAACAAAACTATGGCCACATCATCAACATTGGTTCTACCGCATCAAAAAAAGGATACCCCGGTGGAACAATTTATTCCTCCTCAAAATTTGCTTTACGGGGTATGACGGAATGTTGGCGCGATGAATTGCGAAAATATAATGTGAGGGTGATGTTGATAAATCCAAGTGAAGTGACCACTGCTTTCGGCAATCCCGATCGGATAGAAAGAAATGTGGAAAGCAAAAAGCTCAGAAGCGATGAAATAGCCCATGCCATAAAAAGCGCATTGGAGATGGATGACAGGGGCTTTACCACAGAACTTGAAGTGTGGGCCACCAATCCGTGGTAGTTCTGATCAGTAATTAAATTTTTACAGATAGTTTACGGGTGCTATTTTCCTTAAGAAGCTGTTTTTATATCAACAATAACTTTTATACCTTTATGCCCTTTTAATTATCATTATTTGGTTGACTTAAAAAATTCAGTATTGTGAGATTGGTAAAAGTCAGGCAGTTGTTTCCAAAGTGGATGCGATTGTTCTTGAGAGTTTGTGCGGCTTACCATGTGGGTTGGGCTATTATTTTATTGATTTTAAAAGACAATTATGTCAAATGGATTACTGATAGTTATACATCAGGATTTTTTCAGATAGAATTACATGCAATAGGCTTATTTGTATTAGGTCTTATTTTTATACTGACTTCTTTTTTCCCAATACGTTTTTGGTACTTGATTGCATTTGGTTTGGTGGCAAAAACCTTTGGTGGAATAGCTGTTTATTATTCCATCATGGATCAGACAATTACGCTTCAGTTTATTGTACACCTGTTAGTGAATGATCTAAGCTGGGCAGTCGTTTTAGGGATGATTACCTATGAGGCATTTTCATTGTATAAATTAGTAGACTAAATTTTAAGACAATGAAAATCCTTGTTATAACTAAATGACCCTATTTGAACAGGTTATAAACAATAAAGGCGGATAAATAAGCCAGGGCACTTAAATATAACAATTGAAAAGCTGGCCACTTCCAGTTTTTTGTTTCCCGATATACCACCGCAAGGGTACTCATGCATTGCATGGCAAAAGCATAAAAGACCAACAAAGAAAAAGCCAGAGCCGGTGTGTACATTGCTTCCCCTGTATCCGGATTTATTTCCGATTGCATCCTGGTCTTAATGGTGTTTTCATCTTCTACATCCGCACCGATACTATAGATAGTAGCCATAGTACCTACAAATACTTCTCTGGCTGCAAATGAGGTTATCAAAGCAATACCTATTTTCCAATCATAACCCAAAGGCTTGATAACCGGTTCAATAGCTTTACCAAATATACCCGCATAAGAATGTTCGAGTTTAAATGACTGTACCAATTTCCGATATTCGTCTTCAGGAAGGTCTTCACCTGCCAATTCTTCTGAAATATACTCTTCAGCCCTTTCCATCCGGTCACCGGGTCCGTAAGAAGCAAGTACCCATAAAATGATAGATATGGCGATAATAATCTTCCCGGCTTCCAGAACAAATGATTTTACCTTTTCCAAAATGGTATAACCAACATTTTTCCATCTTGGCATTTTATAATCAGGAAGTTCCATCACAAAATAGCTGCGTTCTTTTTGTTTGATGATCAACTTTATGAGAAAAGCAGAAAAGATTACTGCCAAAAACCCTAAAATATACATACCTAATAAAGCCAAGCCCTGCAGGTTGATGATTCCCCAAACCTTTTCTTCTGGTATCACAAGAGCAATCAAAATAGTGTATACAGGTATCCGGGCCGAACAACTCATGAGTGGGGTTACTAAAATCGTGATAATTCGGTCTTTCCAATTATCTATGCTTCTGGTAGCCATAATGGCAGGAATGGCACAGGCTACTCCGGATATCAAAGGGATCACACTTTTTCCGGTCAAACCTACTTTCCGCATGATCTTGTCCATTAGGAACACAACCCGCGACATATATCCTGATTCTTCCAAAATAGCTATGAAAATAAATAAAATGGCGATTTGTGGAATAAAAATAAGAATGCCGGCAATTCCTGGAATAATTCCTTGTGTTAGTAGATCATTAATCATGCCCCCGGGTAAATTTTCGCTTATAAATGCCCCCGTTTCAGAAAACAAAAGGTCAATCATTTCCATAGGCACCTGCGCCCATGAAAAAATTGCCTGAAATACGAAAAACATTAAGCCAAAAAATAAAATATACCCCCAGTATTTATGTGTTAATATTTTATCTACTTTTTGGGTGATGTGATCTTTAGTAGTAGAGATTTCTTTTTCGGTTGCACTTTTTACAGCCTGAGTGATTAATTGATATCGGTTTATGGTTTCGCGTGATTGTAATTTCTTTTCATCGAAATTCATCTCACTTCTTACCCTTGCGATCAGATCCTTTTCTTTTTTTGTAAGATAGGAGTTGTACTGATATTGTTGCGCAAGTTGATATATTTGATAATTATTGAATTGAGGGAAATGTAATCGTAACGTATCTATTAGTCCAGGTGATAATTCCTTCACATCATAAAAAGGCAGATGATCTGTTGTGGAGAGTTCTGCAATTTCTTTTTTCAGGTTGCTAATACCATCGCCTTTTCTGGCATTCAAAAGCACCACCGGTGCGTGTAGCTCCTGACTCAATATTTCCAGGTTTATTTTTAATCCTGCTTTTTCAGCTACATCAGCCATATTCAAAGCCAGAATCACCGGAACTCCCAGATCTTTGATTTGCGTAAATAATAATAGATTTCGTTTCAGGTTGGAAAGATCCACGATTACTATAGCTAAATCGGGATATTCTTTGGCATCGGGACTGCTCAAAGTTTCAAAAACCACACGTTCATCCAAAGATCGTGGATATATGCTGTAAGTGCCTGGCAGATCAATAATTTCAGCAATTAGATCCGGACTAATTTTACAAAGTCCACTTTTTTTATCAACTGTTACACCCGGGAAATTTCCGATTTTTTGATTAAGACCCGTAAGATGATTGAAGAGAGATGATTTCCCGGAATTGGGATTGCCAACCAATAATATCCGAATCTTTTTTTTATGAATTTGTGGTAATTTTTCCTCGTTACTCCAATGTAATTGTTGATGCTTCATCCACTCGCAATGACAAATTATATCCAGAAATATTTATGGCAATGGGATCTCCAAACGGCGCAGCAAAACGCATGGTTACTTCAGTTCCTGGCAAACACCCCATTTCCAGCAGTTTCAAGGATAATAATTCATCTATAAATCCTCTGATCACTCCTTTTTCCCCCGGTCTCAAATCAGCAACACTCCTCATTGGTTTCCTTGTTTTTATTTAGATTATTTATAAATAAGGTGCAAGTTACAACCAATAACGGGAATTCACAATATCAGGTATCTAAAAAAGTAGATATTTTTTTCCCGATGTAATATTGATCATTTTTTTCAAGCTATGGAATTTTAAGGTAGTGCGAACATATTTAATCTTCAGAGAAGTATCGCAACATTCGCCTATAAGAAGAAAACACATTTGCTTTAGAAACAAAGCCGATATACTTACCTTTTTTCACAACCGGTATATTAAAATGACCACTATCATGAATTTGACGGGCAACCGACTCCATGGAATCGTCAGGTGCTACTGTATTATAAGGTATATGCATCAGGTCTTTCACATAGGTGGTCTGATAAAGATCTTTGTCGAACATTACGTTTCTGATATTATTCAAATGAACAATCCCTTTAAGGTTTTTATCTTTATCAAGTACCGGAAAAACATTTCTTTTGGATTCTTTAATCAACTCAACCAAATCGCCGAGTGTGGCATCCACATCTATAGGTTTAAAATCCTTTTCTATTAGTTTGTTGATTTTCATCAGAGACAGCACAGCTTTGTCCTTATGATGTGTAATCAACTGCCCTCTTTTAGCCAGTAAAGAGGTGTAAATCGAATTGGGCACAAAATATTTAATAGTAGCGTATGATATAGTAGAAACTATCATCAAAGGCATAAACAATTGGTAACCACCAGTGATCTCAGCTATCATAAAAATAGCGGTCAAGGGGGCATGAATCACACCAGCAATCATTCCTGCCATGCCAACCAAAGCAAAATTACTTAAAGACAACCCTGCGTTAAACTGGTTCATCACGGTAGCAAATAATAACCCTAAAATGGATCCAATAAAAAGTGATGGAGCAAACACCCCTCCTATTCCACCTGCCCCAAATGTGACAGAAGTGGCTATGGCTTTCATTAATACAATCAATAACAACAGAACAAATACATAATAATACTGATCTTGCAGGTCAAAATAAAAAGTGTTATCAAATAAAAATTGATAGTTTCCGGCAAGAGCAGAATTTACCACTTCATAACCCTCTCCAAATAATGAGGGAAACAAAAAAATAAGTAGCCCCAGGATTCCGCCACCTATGATTAATCGCCAATACCAGTTTTCTATTTTTTCAAATAACTTTGCAATCTGCATGTAAACTTTTGTAAAATATAATGAAACCAATGCTGCGATAATACCAAATAAAATGAAATAGTGTAATTGCGATAGCTTAAAAGCATCCTCCACCCTGAATGGGTACACTACATCCTGACCCAGAAAAAGAAAAGAAACCAGTGCACCTGAAACAGAAGCGATTAACAGGGGAACTGTTGAAGCGATGGTCAGATCCAACATAATCACCTCCAATGCAAAAATAATGGCTGCAATTGGCGATTTAAAAATTGCAGAAATAGCTCCGGCTGTAGCGCAACCTATCAATAAAAACACCTTTTTGTAATTAAGGTGTAAAAATCGACCTAGATTTGATCCTATTGCCGCACCTGTGACTACTGTTGGGCCTTCCAAGCCCACAGATCCACCAAACCCCACAGTAAAAGCACTTCCGATTATGGATGAAAACATGTGGTGGGGCTTCATGTTTCCTTTGTTTTTGGATATGGCAAAAAGCACACTGGGAATCCCGTGCCCTATTTTTTGACGGATTATAAACTTGAAAAAGATTACAGCAATGAGGATACCAATTGTTGGATAAATAAAATAAAGGTAATTCTCATAAGTTTTAGCAAATCCATGAGTCAGTAAATATTGTGCCACCC
>JAEWLI010000239.1 GCA_023393375.1 Bacteroidota bacterium | reverse complement strand
TATTTGATATTCATGGCGCAGCATTCAATTATAGGAAAGTCGAATTGTAGATTTTATTAAATCGACTATGACAGGAAAGAGTTTACATTGCGAATAATCATTTTTTCACAGACAGAATAGTAAAAACACCAAATACAATATGAGCAAAAACTAGTTGGGTAAAATATGCTTTCAGGTTCATTTTAGGAGGGTTCGGATGGAACTTAAAAACTACTGACCAGATCAACACGCCTGCCAGACCTTCAAATCCTGTGGTCACTGCAGATCTAAAAGAAGGAACAACTATTTTTTTATCGATTAAAAATTTATTGACATAATTGAATCCTATACCCGTCATTAAATGGCTTTTTATGCCAACTACATTGCTTATAAATTTACTCAAACCCAATTTTACCAGGAGTTTAGAAAGCACCCTGTGTTCTATAAATTCAGTTTTGGAATATTGGGATAGAAACCCACTAAACAAGGTCATGATGATTACGCCTAATATTCCTGATAAAATAGTCCTTAAATGTGTCATAAAGATTGAAATAATTTAGTGGAAATTGTAGTACTAAAAAATATCTATGTTGAATTTAACGTAATCCTATGTCCTCAAGCCGGACGGGCTTTGACTTTTTGCTTGATCAAAAGTCAAACAATCCCGAAAGCCTTCGGGACAAGAAAAAACGACGTTTCCCCCTCCCGATAGCGATCGGGATGCTCACGCTCACCTCACCGTTTTTTCAACCCTACGCGCATGGTGTCCACCCATTATCTATGGTGGTTAATTGTTCTAAATTTAGGCGGACTTTTTTAATATTTTTCTGAGTTTCAACTATCTAAAGATAAATACATCCACTAAATTGGTGGCAGAGTCATAATTTTTTGGATACAACAACAATTTAATTATGTGCCAATGAATTGTCCTCCGTTGATGTGGATAGTTTGCCCAATCATATAACTGCTGTCTTTAGAAGCCAAAAACACATATGCCGGACCAACTTCGGAAGGTTGCCCTGCCCTACCCAATAATGCCTGCTGACCGAAATCTTCAACATCCATTGTAGCTGGTATCAAGGGTGTCCAAATAGGGCCAGGTGCTATCATGTTTACCCTGATGCCTTTAGGTGCCAGTTGTTTAGCCAGAGAAAAAGTAAATGACATGATTGCTCCTTTGGTAGAAGAATAATCCAGAAGATGATCATTTCCAGTAAATGCATTAACAGAAGTAGTATTGATGATGGTATTGCCAGCTTTCATGTATTTTACAGCTTCCTGAGAAAAATAAAAGAAAGGTAAAATGTTCGTTTCAAATGTTAATTGGAATTGATCTGGGGATACATCTTCTACTTTTGATTGGGCAAATTGTATAGCCGCGTTGTTTACAAGTATGTCCAACCTGTTAAATTTTTCAAGAGTTTTAACGACAGCTTTCCTGCAAAATTTTTCATCCTTTACGTCCCCTTTCAGAAGTAAACAGGTTCGTCCTTCCCGCTCAACGAGCTCCTTCGTTTTATTGGCATCTTCATCTTCTTCAAGGTACACAATGGTAACATCTGCTCCTTCTCTTGCAAAATGCACTGCTGCAGAACGACCAATACCACTATCTCCACCTGTTATCAATGCAGAATAATTCAATAACTTTTCACTTCCTTTATAATCATCCCTGATAATTTCCGGTAGTGGCTCCATCAAACTTTCCTTACCAGGTTGCGACTGGCTTTGAGGAGGAAATGAATCTGGTTTTTTATCCATATTGCAATTATTTTTTGTTCTACATTCTTTAATTAAACATGAAATCACTCCCACTGTTTAATGAATAGTATATCTAAATAATACCATCATGAAATTTCAAAAAACTGTCCTCCTTACCGGAGCAACTGGTGCTATTGGTAAAGCTATCGCAATGAAAATAGCTGAAAAAGGATATCATACAATTTTAGCTGTTCGGAATGAAGCAAAAGCTAAATCCTTGGTTAATGAAATTAAATCAAATACAGGGAATCAAAATATTGATTATGCACTGGTAGATCTTTCCCTGAAAGATCCCATTCGTCAATTGTCAGAAAAAATTGATATTCCCATACATGTATTGATCAATAATGCTGCAACTACACCCAAACAAAAGCTGGAATCATCGGAGGGTGTAGAAATGCAGTGGGCTGTAAATGTTTTAGGATATTTTAGGATGATAAACAACTTCACACCACATTTGATTCAAAGCGGTGAAGGACGAATAATTAATGTAGCAAGCTATTGGGCAGGTGGATTGGATCTAAACGATCCTGAATTTAAACACCGGCCATATAACAATGATACAGCTTATCGTCAGTCGAAACAAGCCAACAGGATGTTGACAAATGCTTTTGCTGAAAACCTTGCCACAAATGGAATTGATGTATATACTTGTCATCCGGGTGATGTGAATTCGCAGTTGAGTAATAATCTTGGATTTGGAGGGAATGAGTCTCCGGAAGAAGGAGCTTCTACACCCGTTTGGTTGGCCACCGAAAATAAAACAACCCTGTTATCTGGTAAATTTTACGCTAAAAACAAAGTGCAGCATTGCCAATTTTCTCAAAATAAAGAAGCAATTTCAGAATTATTTAGTTTGTGCAGCAGGTATGGATGAATGAAAATTGTATTCTCCGATATCAGAATAATACTTACCATTCGTACCCATAAGGTAGAAATTTTTACCTTGCAAGTCGAAGGAAAATTCATTTACCCCGTATCGGGTATCGATGTACCCACTTTCCTCAACTGGCCACCCAGGTTCTGCAGCATCCACTATATTGATGAAAAGTTCTTTATCGTTAATTTCCGGAATTGGTTCACCGGAAATAATATATAGATAAAACATGGGATTCTTTTCCTCGAACTTCACTAAATATAAATTATCATTTTCTACAATATCTACTTTAAAAATGATTGTCTGAGGAGCATCATCAGTAAAAGATAATTGTTCCTGACCCATAACTGGAGCAACATAGATCCATATTCCCAACACACAAATTACTAATTTCATATCTTTTCGCTTCTTCTCATTCACCTAACAACAAAATTTTATTAGAGTTTTGTTCACTTTACTAATAAAAATTACATGCAAAATTTATGTTCAATTTCACATTTGAAATTAAATGCCAAAATCGAATATCAAATATCCACTTTGAAAAGAATTATGCACAATAAATTAAAAAAAATTCTATATTAAAAAATCCATATTTTATCGATCAAATCGGACTATTTATCGAATCATTATAAATAATAATATAAATTATTTTCTTTCTTAGGTTCTATGTAGTAAATTCAAAGTAATAATTATAATTTTTTTTATAATATGGATTTGTGATGATAAATAGAGAAATAAACTTCGATGGAATTTGTGCTTTATATTACTTACTGATCGCAGCAGACGGAATAATTAGTGAAAAAGAAATTAAAATGGGAAAATTAATGTGCAGGCATGAAGGATTAGGATATGACTACTTGGAAAAAAGTATTGAATGCTATCGGACAATGAGGACAGATCAACTCTTACACATTGCCCTTAATGCACTTCTGGGCTTTCCTAACCAACTACAGATCCGACTATTGGCGTGGATGATAAAAATAGCAAATGCAGATGGTTTCATGAGTCCGGAAGAATGGAGATTGATTTTTAGAATTTATAAAGTGGAATTGAAATTAAGTCAGACAGAAATCATGGAGATTCAAAAACAATTGCCCAATGAATAATATCTGAAAGAAGTATTACCAAATACGAATAAACTTTGATATATTTAAATGAATTTAATATCCGGAATCATGACAATTGACACAAAAAAAAGTCCTTATATTGAAGGTTTTAGTGCATTATATTACCTGATCATTATTGCTGATGGGGTGATCAGCGAAAAGGAAATCCACATGGGCAAACTGATGTGCGATCATGAAAAGTTTGATTATGGTGCTTTTGAAAAACTTATTGCTCAATATAAGACAATGGATCATCAAAACATTATGGATAATTGTGTCAGGGTATTATCAAATTACCCATATGAGTATCAGGTCAAATGTTTGGCATGGATGATGAAAATTGCCAATGCCGATGGTTTCATGGCACCGGAAGAATGGAAACTGATTTATTGTATCTATAAAAAAGAATTGAATTTAAATCAACAGGATATTATCAATCTTCAAAGAGAATTACCCAAACTATTTTAACATAACATTAATTTTATCTTTATATTTACTTCCATAACAGGCTATTGCATGCTATTGATGTTTTTAAAATATTTTTTGTAAAAACCGCATAATAATGAAGCTTAAATTTATTTTGACTCCTGATGATGTCATCCATTTTAATCGGTATCACTTGAGCAAAACTACTGGATTGATCCGGAGACTATTTCCTTACCTCATTTTTTCGGCTTTTATAGTTTATGTGATTTATCATTCCCGGGATGAATTTACATGGGCTACTGCTATCATTGTAATCATAACTGCTTTATTATTTGCTTTACTTATTATTGGCAATCATTTACTATTGCGTTGGCATGTAAAAAAAATCATAAAAAGCAATCCTTCGTTAACAGGTGAAAGGGAAATTGAGATAGAAGATGATAGATTGTCATACCGGTATAACGACAAAGAAAATACTTATGACCTCAAGGATCTTATACAAATGCATGAGAATAAACATGCTCTATATATATTTGATTCACGGTCTTTTGCTATCATTGTCCCTCAGCATGCGTTCACAAGTATTCAGGAAAAAGAAAAATTTATCAATCGCATTCAGATAAATCAGAAAAAAACCTGAACAAACCGATGATCAGTTGCCTCCTTTTCATAAAAATAATTTCAAGTTTATTGTACTAAATGTAATAACTGCAAATAAATAGGTGCGTGCAACAAGGTGCATTCATTCAGAAAGGTTCATATTTCAAAGATGGACGACAATTTCTTGTCTTCGTAATCTCCTCAACATCAATCCCTTAGACAAATTCACATCAAGAATAAGCAGTTCAATATCTCCTTTGTAAGGTTTCATAGGAATTACAAAAGCATATTACTACAGAAATATGTTTTTTTGAATCCATAACAATTAACTAAACTATGAAACCAATTATGAAATTATTATCAATGTTTTTTAAATCGATCGGTAACGGAATTGTAAATATCATATTGGGAACTGTCCGGTCCGTCAAAAGCATTATCAGGGGTTCAATTAAAGCATTTAGAAGCATCTTTATTGTGCCATTTTTACCTAAATACAAAGTAATCTTCTCTATGTATCAGGTAATTCCCGGATTACCGGTTAACAAATCTGACTCAGTACATGATTTTGAAAAAGGCAATGGATCAAAAGCTATCCACTTTTATAATAACGTTGTAAAAACAACTGCCAATAATAAAATTATGCCGGCAGAAGTGTTGTTGATAAAAAGAAAAAAGATTGTTGCTACCCAACAATTCGGTCCGGTGAATGAAATTAAAAGACTGAATTTGGTAGCATAATTTTCCATGGTTTATAATTTTAGGGTTTAAAGTTTAGAAAGGCGTCAGTTAAATATTGGCGTCTTTCTTTTTTGTACTTCCATATTCCGAACACCATAAATCAAATCTTTCAGCCAAAACCAAATTGACCATTGCTTGTTCTTCTATTGATTATATTCAGGAGAATGGAAGCACGGATTAAACATGTTGGTGAGAATGAAGAAGGAATAAGGAGGGTCAGAAGAGGAAAAGGATTTCAATATTTTGATGCCGATGGTGATAAATTGAATGATCCTGTCCTTCTGGAAAGGTTTCGCCAATTAGCTATTCCACCAAATTGGAAAAAAGTCTGGATATGCCCTCATACCGATGGCCATATTCAAGCTACAGGGATTGATGCCAAAGAAAGAAAACAATATATTTACCATGAGGAATGGCGAAAATATAGAAATACAGCCAAGTTTTACAAGTTAAAGGAATTTGCCGAATGGCTGCCATCGATCCGAAAAAAAGCCTCTGCTGATTTAAAATTACAAGGATGGCCTAAAAGTAAAGTTCTCGGTTTAATTATTCTGACACTCGATGACGTCCACATCCGAATTGGCAACACTTTTTACCGGGATACCAACGATACCTTCGGTTTAACCACACTTAGAAGACGGCATCTTCACATAGAAAACCGCCATTTGGTATTTGAATATAAGGCTAAAAGTGGCAAGTACAGGAAGGTCAATATCCATAACAAAAAACTTTCTAAACTCATTAAGGAGTGTTCCATGTTACCTGGCTATGAAGTTTTCCGATATCGGGAAAATGGTCTTTCATTACCTATTACTTCTGCAGATGTAAATGATTATCTTAAAGAAATCAGTACGGAAAACTTTAGTAGTAAGGATTTTCGAACTTGGGGCGGTACAGTATTGGCTGTAGAAAAATTTCCTGAAGCCAAAAGGCTGTCAGAAGAAAATAAGCGGATTAAACTGGTGCCTCAGGTTATAAAGTTGGTGGCAAATGAACTAGGCAACACACAAGCTATTTGTCGCGAATACTATATACATCCCGCTATTTTAAAGACCATTGAAAATGGCGATTATGATCGGCTTACTTTCGAAGAAGAAAAAACCCCGGATTTTGAACTTACCTCATCTGAGAAAAAAGCCCTAGAGATTATTTCAGAAGCTGAAGATAAGTAAGGCAATTATCATTGAAAGGAAACTTATATTAAATCATGATGGTTTTTTACTAAATGATTAATTTTGCGGGAATCAAATTCTTAAAATAAACAATGGAAACCGGATTGGATCAAATTATAGCGGAAAATGGCTATGCAAATATACCTGTCAATAAAAACCTGAACCTGATATCTGAAATTGAAAGGATAAAGAAGGAAAAAAATGCCATTATTCAGGGTCATTATTATATTAATGACGACCTTCAGGATATTTCTGATTTTCTTGGAGATAGTCTTGCGTTGGCACAACAGGCACAAAAAACAAATGCTGATATTATCGTATTTTTAGGGGTACATTTTATGGCAGAAACTGCCAAAATTATCAACCCCGACAAAAAAGTGATAATTCCTGACCTCAATGCCGGGTGCTCGCTAGCGGAATCGGCACCTGCCGATAAATTTGCAGCTTTTAAAGCTGATCATCCTGGTCATAAAGTGATTTCATATATTAATTGTTCGGCAGAAATTAAAGCTTTGTCAGATGTCATTTGTACTTCTTCCAATGCTGTGAAAATTGTCAATTCTTTTTCACCTGATGAAAAGTTGATTTTTGCTCCTGATAAGAACCTGGGAAATTATATCAATAGCATCACCGGTAGAGATATGGTATTGTGGGACGGGGCTTGCATGGTTCATGAAAAATATTCCCTAGAAAAAATATTGGACATCAAAAAACAAAACCCGGATGCATTATTCATTGCGCATCCAGAATGTGAAAAACCGGTTTTATTGGTTGCTGATTTTATTGGATCCACAACTGCTTTATTACAGTTTTCCAAAGAGAACCAGGCTAAAAAATTTATAGTTGCTACAGAAAGTGGGATCTTGCACCAAATGAAAAAGAATGCCCCGGAAAAAACTTTTCTGCCAGCACCTTCTGTAGACTCTACATGTGGATGCAACGACTGCCATTTTATGAAATTAAATACAATTGAGAAATTGTACCTGAGTTTAAAATATGAGCAGCCAGAACTCCTTCTTTCCGAAGAGCTGATGGAAAAAGCCCGGATGCCCATTATAAGAATGCTGGAGCTATCTAAATAAAAAATATTGAAAGAGCGTGAAAATTAAAGAACCCATAGAACTAATGGCTCCAGCAGGTTCTTACGAATCTTTGATGGCTGCTATTCAAGGAGGTGCCGATGCGGTTTATTTTGGCGTGATGAAGCTGAATATGAGAGCGCGGTCTTCCAACAACTTTACACTCAGGGATTTGAAAAAGATTTCTGCGATATGTAAAAAAGATGGAATAAAAAGCTATCTCACTGTAAATACAGTGCTGTACGATCATGAAATCCCGTTAATGAAAAAAGTAATTTACGCAGCATTAAAAAACGGGATTAATGCTATAATTGCCTCAGATATGGCTGCTATACAATATGCCCGGTCGATTGGAATGGATGTGCACATGTCTACACAGGTAAATATAACCAATACAGAAGCGGTTGCTTATTATGCCAATTTTGCCAATGTAATGGTTTTGGCACGGGAACTTAACCTGGATCAGGTCAAAAAGATTTCAGGACAAATTAAACGTCGGCATATCACCGGGCCGGATGGGCAACCCGTAAGGCTTGAGATGTTTTGCCATGGAGCCCTATGTATGGCCGTTTCAGGAAAATGTTACCTGAGTTTACATGAAACCAATACTTCTGCTAATCGTGGAGAATGCATGCAAATGTGCAGAAGATCGTATCTGGTGACCGACAAAGAATCGGGGAATGAAATAGAAATTGACAATGAGTACATGATGTCCCCGAAAGATTTGTGTACGATAGGGTTTGTGGACAAATTAATCAAAGCAGGCGTAACCATACTTAAGATTGAAGGGAGAGCTCGTTCTCCTGAATATGTAAAAACAGTGACCAAATGTTATCGGGAAGCTATTAATGCAGTACAAAATGATACTTTTACGGAAGAAAAGATCAAAAATTGGATGGAGCAATTGAGTAGCGTGTTTAATCGTGGTTTTTGGGATGGTTATTATCTGGGACAGCGGTTAGGTGAATGGAGCAGTAAATATGGTTCACGTTCTACCACCCGTAAAATCTATTTGGGCAAAGGCTCCAATTATTTTTCCAGATTAAAGGTGGCTGAGTTTCTCCTGGAATCCAAATCTTTGGCAATTGGAGATAAGATTCTTATTACAGGACCTACTACCGGAGTAATTGAGGTCGAAGTATCCGAATTGAGATTAGATCTTGAAAACGTAAAAAAAGTGAAAAAAGGGGATCGGTTTTCTATGCCGGTTGAAGCAGTCGTCCGCCGATCCGATAAATTATATAAAGTGGTAGAGGTGAAATCTTAATCACCTCATTTCCTTTTGCCCCTGCCGTATAATGAAGCATCTATTGAATATCTTCCCGGACCTGTAATCAAAATGGTGAAAAATATTGCAGCATACAAATAAGGTAATTCCGCCACATTAAATGGGTCATTGGCGTGGACAATAGCTGCTGCCGTCAACATGGTGATAATTAGTGGTAACACAGCCAATCTTGTAAAAAGTCCTAAAACAATCAAGATCGAGCATATGCCTTCTGCAAGCACAGCAACAATAAATGTAATTTCAGTTCCCAATCCAAAAGGGTCAGCAAAATTGTTCAGCTTATCGTTAAACGAGGTGATTTTGTCGAGTCCATGAGCAAAAAACATTATGCCCCCGCTAATGATCCGAAGTACCAGAATGCCTAAATCGTAAAATGGTTTTGTCATAAAATTTTTCATAAAAAATATTTTTTTTCATTGAACGATTTTAAATGTTCTTTTGTTAAAAAAATTATTATTGTAAAGGTTTAATTGTCCAACACGGCTATAAATTAAAAGGACTAGTCGCACACCTCCCCTACTATTTTATTATTTGATCAATATTATTAAGTTCTTTCTCAGAAAATGAAAGATTTTCCATACATTTTATACCATCATTGATTTGGGCTTCTGAACTTGCGCCAATCAGTACTGAAGTGACGCGATCATCTCTGAGTACCCATGCCAACGCCATTTGCGCAAGCGTCTGTCCTCTATTTACGGCAATATCATTTAGCTTTGATACTTTATTTATTATTTCATCTGTAATTTCTTCTTGTGTTAAAAATCCATATGACCTGCCGGCACGGGAATCCTCTGGAATGCCTTTTAAATACTTGTTGGTGAGCAACCCTTGAGCCAATGGCGAAAAGGCAATACAACCCACCCCTTGATTTCCAAGCACATCCAATAATCCCCCTTCAACCCACCTTTCGAACATAGAATATTTTGCTTGATGGATCAGACAAGGCGTACCCAATTCTTTTAATATTTGTAATGCATCTTTTGTTTTATCAGCTGGATAATTGGAAATCCCGGCGTATAACGCTTTTCCTTGTCTCACAATATGGTCTAGCGCACCCATGGTTTCTTCCAAAGGAGTCTCAGGATCATACCGGTGAGAATAAAAAATATCCACATATTCCAAACCCATCCTTTTTAAACTCTGATCAACGCTCGATACCAGGTATTTCCTTGACCCCCAATCACCATAAGGGCCTTCCCACATATAATATCCGGCCTTGGTTGATATTATCAACTCATCACGGTAAGGTGAAAAATCCTGTTTGAAGATAATTCCAAAATTCTCTTCGGCAGATCCCGGAGGAGGTCCGTAATTGTTAGCAAGGTCAAAATGAGTGATTCCTACGTCGAATGCCCTCCTCAAAATAGCCCTACCTTTTTCCAGTGGTTCTACACCACCGAAATTATGCCATAATCCCAAGGAAACTTTCGGCAATTTGAGACCACTTCTTCCACATCGTGCATACGTCATTTGTTGATACTTATCATCTGAAGCTTTATAGACCATAGTTATTTGAAGTTAAAAATACTTAAACAGAAAGGTACGATTATAAAAAAAATATTTATTCTTTTAAAACCCAGAATCTTTTAAATAACTCAGGGCAAATTAATTTCATGGACTCAGGATCCTCCTCCTGCCAATTAAATTCCAAAGTTGGATAATTTCCTTCCCGTGTGGTGAAAGTTTCATAATCAATATAATCAAAAAGGTTTTTACCGGTTTTATTTTCAAATGCCCTGATTGCTACATACCATAAATCCTCAAACTCATAGATTTCCTGATGATCCTGTATAAAATCGATCAGGGTATCAGGTTGAATTAAGGATTTTTCAAAGATCTGCTGACCCAAAGAAATTACCCAACACCTGAAATACTCAAAACCATCATCAGAGCATCCTCCATTCATTAGATAAGCAGCACACCACATTTCTGATGTATATGATTCATACAACAATTTATCTGTACGAAGGCGGAATCCAATCATTTGCTGAGGCGTTAACTCCAACAATAACTCAATCAATCGATCCTCTTGGCTATTTTGTGAGTGTGATTTTTCCAATGATTTTGAAATAATTTCCCAAAAAAGACTTTTTGCAATCATTTCATCAGTCTTATATAATTTGGGAAAAGTAATTAAGGAAGGCTTAGGTTTTATTTGCTCCTTAGGCTTTTTTTCTAAAACCCTTTTGAAGATTCTCATTTCGATTATCGGTTTGTTGTACAGATCAATATTGATATAAAAATAGTCCTAATTTTTCAAATTTACAAACTATTCTTACAATTTTTAAATGCCAGTGAGCTAATTCAACACTTCCGGATCATCGCTTAGATATACAGGGGATTTATCAGTCGGTTTAATGGTGAGTATCTTATCCGAACTTATAGTAGCACCATTTATATTTCGCCACTCAGCTTTACCAGCCACTGTAATCATTTCCCCTTCTTCCAGTATTCCCTCTTTATAGCGAAGGGCTTTATTCATTCCCAGAAAACCGGTACTGGAATGGCCATGTGATTGCAGATATGCTTCAAGTTGTTGTTCTGCATCTTTTCTAAAACCCGAACTATAATTTTTATCCTGAACGATATAACTTTTTACATCATTGGTATCAACCACTGCATAATTGTCACCATCCCGGACAAGAAATTTTCCAGGCACCTCCTCTTCAATCAGCTTCGTCCAACTTGTACTTTTACCAGTAGACCTTTGAATTTGAACCAATACATAATAATAAACGCATTTTCTGCCCGAAAGCGGGGCTATTAATAAATCCCCTACACTTTCTACCTTCCCCGTTATCCTCACCACCTCATTTGTCTGTACCAATGCCATGGGTTTTTTCGGGGTCTTTTTCAGTTTTCTTTTTACAATGGCTTTTTTGGAAAAATATTGAACAACAAAAATTATGATTGCCATAAAAACGATAAAACCAACGATAGCCAGAAATTCCATTTTAAAAAGTGTGAAAAATGATAACCTCGAATATTTATGTACTAATCTACAGAAAAATTATCACTAATATTAAAAATGTGACAATTGGTTTGTCATCAGATATAGATAGGAATAATAAATTTAAATACTCAAAAAATCTATTGGGTTCAAATAAAACATTTTTAGCCAGCCCTGTCTATCTTGATCGATACGCCATATATAAGGTATAGGTGAAACTATAGAATAATGCAGGTGAGGTGGTTTATCTTTAGCATTTCCTGTAGCACCTACTGATCCTATCACTGTTTTTACTTTAACAATTGATAGCACGGTGGTTTTTATTTCATGCAAATGAGCGTAGTAATGAAACCGCCACTTTGGGCCTAAAACAATCACAATATTTCCACCTGAATCGTTAGTGCCAGTATATAAGACTATTCCACTGGTAGATGATAAGACTGGGGTTGCTTGTTTTGCAAATATATCCACCCCTTTATGGGTAACAGACTTACCCCATGGATAATACCAAAAAGTATTAGGGTGAAAATCTGACCGGGAAGCTCCTTCCACAGGCATGGAAAATTTCTGAGGCAGCATAAAACCAATTACGAAGATGATCAGTAGGAATAGCCCTGCAATTTTTTCTTTTCCTCATAAATATGAATATTCATTGGGACTCCGATAATCAACTCTCAAGCTAATCAATAAATTATGTATTCCCGTTTTTACCAAGAGCCCTTCTTTCTAACCTGGATTTAAAAGATTGGATGATCTTTTTATAAAGTTCATCCTTTTCAAACTGGTCTTCTACATTAAAATCAATATTGGGATTGTCATTTACTTCTATCAGATAGAGTTTACCGTCAATTTCTTTGATGTCAACACCATACAAGCCACTTCCTATCAAACTCGTAGCTTTTAGTGCAAATTCTATTATTTTTTTTGGTGTTTCATTTAATGGAATCGTGTCAAATCTCCCCTCCACTTCATCTTCTTTGCTTTCCCAGTTGTAAATCTGCCAGTGGTCTTTGGCCATATAATATTTACAGGAGTAAAGAAGTTGCTTGTCGATCACACCGATTCGCCAGTCAAAATCCGAAGGAAGGTATTCTTGGGCGATGATAAGGTCAGAAGCAGCCAACATTTTATCTACTTCCACTTTTAACTCCCCTGGAGATGAAACTTTTACCACCCCCTGAGAAAAAGAAGAATCGGGCAATTTAAGAACACATGGCAATCCCAATACCTGGTTGATGGTTTCCCTATTTTCCGAATGTACGATGAGTGTTTTAGGAGTAGGGATTTTGGCTTTGCCTAAAAGTTCTGCCAAATATACCTTATTTGTGCACCTAAGGATCGATTGTGGGTCATCTAGCACAACTACTCCCTCTGATTGTGCCCTACTGGCCATACGATAAGTATGATGGTTTACAGAAGTAGTCTCCCTGATAAAAAGCGCATCAAATTCACTTACCCTGCTATAATCATCCTTCGTAATCAACTCCACACTAAAACCCATATCTTCAGCTATTTCAATAAATTTGGATATGGCTTTTTTATTGGAAGGTGGGGATTTTTCTTCAGGATTGATCAAAATGGCAAGATCGTAAATAAATTTATTTTGTTTAAGGGCCGAATATCGCTTTCTACCAAAGAACTCTCTGGCAATTTTCTCAACAAAAGAAAAATGGTGATCCGGGATTTCATTAAAAGGTATAGGCTTAATGGTCTGAATGGTCCATTTTTTATTGAAAAAAAACTTTGCCCTTAAAAAAGGGGCTTGAAAGAGCTTATACAACTCCAAACTTAAAGGATCGTACTGTTTGGAAATGTTCTGTCCAAAATATATACTTAGTACATATTCGTTGGATTTGATCTTCTTAAGGGATTTTTGAATTAGTTCGTCCAATTCATCTGAAATTACTTTGACAATAGCCGGAGCTTTCAGGTCCTGGATGGTTTTGATACTCGGAATCACCTTGTGACCCCGGGCTTCGGCCAATAATGACACATAATACCCTTTAGCCTGGTACTTATAATGTTTTCCCAGGTTAAACACCCTGGCATTTTTCAGATCGGCATATTTTCCATTGGTAAGGTAATCCCTTGAAGAGATGATCTCAACTCCTTCTATTTGAAAATTCCAATTCTTTGGATTGTCAACAACAATTATTTTCTGCATGTGCTTAAAGCGGAAACGCTTTTGATCCTTTTTATATTTAACTGATTTTTCAGGATCAGTTCACATAAAAACAGTGCAAAATAAACAACAATTCTTGGATAATAAGTCCAAATGTTTGAAAAAATTTCCACTACTTTTAATTTCGCCGACACCGCTTGACTATTAATTTAAACGTATTATTTTTGATATTCTACTCAACGGAACGAACAGCAATGTGTGTATAAAAAAGTACATTAATTTGACGAACGATTTTTTTGGAAAAAGTATTGGATAACATAACCTAAACCAATAACCATGACACATCCAATTACATTAAACCAAAGATAGCCAATATCTAATATACCACGAAAAGATAAAATAAATAATGTAATGACAACAGACTCGGAAATTACTGCCGCAATAAATACTGCATGACCTTTAATGTATTTAAAATAAAAAGCCACAAGAAATATACCCAAGATAGCACCATAAAAGAGTGAGCCAATTATATTTACTGCTTGTATCAGATTATCGAGCAGGGAAGCAAAAGCGGCAAAGGCCAATGCCAAAACACCCCACATCAAAGTGAACATTTTAGATGAATTTAGAAAATGTTTATCAGACGCCTCCTTTCGAATGGATCTTTTATACACATCAATAGTGGTGGTAGAGGCCAACGCATTCAATTCGCTTGCTGTCGACGACATAGCTGCTGAAAAAATTACCGCAATTAGTAATCCTATTAGTCCATGCGGCAGGTACTTAATGACAAAGCTGATAAATACATAATCTGTATCCCTGGTTTCAGCATCAGGTAAAGCTTTCTTTACAAGATCCTGAGCTTCTTTTTTCACTAAACCGGCTTGAGTTGCTTTTTCATTAATTTCATTCACCAATAGCTCCGTTCTGTCATGCCTGTCCGTCGAAATGGCATCATTCAGCTCATATAACTTTTCCCGTTTTTCCTGAAATATTTTTGCATGTTCGTCTTCAAGGGTTTTTATTTCTTCAGCATATGGCGTTTGATAGGTTCTGTCCATCAGAGACTGGTTAAATATTACAGGGGGCATGTTAAACTGATAAAACACAAATACCAAAATCCCGATATAAAGAATTATAAATTGCATGGGTATTTTCAATAAACCATTGAAGATCAACCCCAAACGACTTTCTGTAATCGAACGACCGGACAAGTACCGTTGTACCTGCGACTGATCGGCACCAAAATAGGAAAGTGCCAGAAATAAACCACCCAATATGCCTGACCAAAAATTATAGCGATCACCCAAATTAAATGAAAAATCTATGGTATTCAGCTTCCCCATTTTACCGGCAATATGCATCGCATTATTTAATGATACATTTTCCGGCAACATTCTGATTACCATAATCCCTGCTATAATCATCCCGGTCATCATCACAAACATCTGGTGTTTTTGGGTCTGACTTACCGCCCTGGTCCCCCCTGATACGGTGTATAGAATAACCAATATGCCGATGATCAGATTGGTATAAATCAAAGGCCAATGAAATATGGTAGATAAAATGATTGCCGGAGCATAAATGGTAATACCAGCTGCCAACCCTCTTTGAATCAAAAACAAAAATGCCGCAAGTGTCCTGGTTTTTAAATCAAAGCGGCCTTCAAGATATTCATAAGCTGTATAAACTTTCAACCGGTAATATATAGGAATAGCAGTAACAGAAAGGATAACCATTGCAATAGGTAACCCAAAGTAAAACTGGATAAACCGCATGCCATCTTCATATGCCTGTCCGGGAGTGGATAAAAAGGTGATAGCACTGGCTTGGGTTGCCATGATTGACAGCCCTATGGTCCACCAATGCATATTTTTATTGCCCAACAGAAATCCTTCAATGTTTTGACTGCCACGCGTTTTCCAAATACCATAACTTACAATGCCAAGCAAGGTAGCAATTAGTATTACCCAGTCCAGTAAACTCATTTGTAGTAACTGCTAAACAAATAAAACAATAGGATCAGAAATGCAAGCACGCCTATCACCAACCAATACCAACTACTCCATGATTTAAATAAGGGTGGGTTTGAATTATTTTTATCAGGTTGTTCCATGCTACATTTTTACTAATGAAATGCATATAAAAAAATAATCAGATCAATTTATAAAAATAATCCTATCGATAATGGTGTACAACCTGGCAAAAAAGATTAACAAACAATTAACAGAGTGGTGATTACAATTCCTTGATTTTGACCAGGTTCAAAGGCAATTTGATGATACCTTTAAAATCTTCACCTGACTCCAGCATGTCTTCATCCTCTTCTTCATAATACCACCTGATCTTGGTATCTTTTCCATTTCTATGAAGGATTTCGAATTTACGAAAGATGTCTACCAAACATTTAGAGGAACTGGTATTAAAATATTCAAGTTTAATTTCCAGAACCGTTTCGGGAAGGGGTTGATCAATATAATTATCGAGCCAATCCAATACAGGCT
>JAEWLI010000105.1 GCA_023393375.1 Bacteroidota bacterium | reverse complement strand
GGATACAAGTGCTCAATGTAGTTCGTAATCACCCTGAACTCGATTTTTTATTGGAAAACTAAATAACCATACGGATGAATTGGAAGAAACATCATTACATTCAGCTCTTGTTATTTACAGTCACTTTTCTGGTGACCACTATTTCTGGTGCTGAATGGCGATATGGCAGGTCGTTATTTTTTAATGTGGATATCCCGTTTATCACCTTTTTTATAGAAGGGCTTTCCTATTCCATTCCATTCTTGTTATTTCTTACTGTTCATGAGTTCGGTCATTATTTAACTGCTCGGTTTCACCAATTAAAGGTATCATTGCCTTATTATATCCCGCTTTATTTTTTCATTATGCCATCCATTGGCACTATGGGTGCTTTTATCAGGATCAAACAGGCAATACAATCCCGAAAAGTTATTTTTGATGTTGGACTTGCAGGCCCACTTGCAGGATTTGTTGTGGCACTAGTGGTGCTGTTTTATGGCTTTACCAACCTTCCTCCTGAAACTTATGTGTATGAGATCCACCCGGAATATCATATTTGGGGTGACGATTATGAAGAGATATATGAATTAAAGCATGATACTGTTTTTTATAAGAATGACCTCTCCTATCTTCCAGACTCCATTCTTTCCCAATTACCAGATACCATTTATTTTTCCTCGGAAGGCTTTCGTCTCGGCTCAAATTTGATCTTTGACTTTTTTAAAAAATATGTGGCTACACATCCGGAACGTGTGCCCAATCACTATGAAGTAATCCATTATCCATGGCTGTTTGCCGGGTTCCTGGCATTGTTTTTTACTGCAATTAACCTTATTCCAATTGGTCAGCTGGATGGCGGACATATTCTTTTTGGTTTGATTGGTTATAAAAAGCACCGCATTGTATCTGCTGCACTGTTCATTGCTTTTGTATTTTATACCGGACTCGGGTTGATCACATTAAATAGTTTTACCGATGAGCCATTTTTGGGTTTTCCATCTTATTTCTCTAAACCCGTTTTATACATATTATATCTTTATCTTGTATTTTATTCACTTTCTACCAATCCCAAAGAACGGCTTATCGCTGCACTTTCTGTTTTTACAGGTCAATATATGCTAACCTTGTTGGTCCCAGGCATTGAAGGAAATATTTTCTGGCTGGTCTTTGCCTTTTTGATAGGCCGGTTTTTAGGTGTTTATCATCCACCAGTAGCAATCAATGAGCCACTGGATTGGAAAAGGAAAGTCTTGGGATGGATAGCATTGCTTGTATTTATACTTTCCTTTAGTCCGGGAGTGTTTGAATTGTAGTTGAGTTCTGAGCGATTAACGGGCATCAATTACTTTTTCTACATATCTCAACGTCAGTTATTCCAATATCGGTTAGTAAATTTGCAACAACCGTAATTCGTATTGTAAAATGGTAAGTGGATAAATATTTTGCATTTCAAGGTGATTCTCTACATAATCATCCCTAAACTTCTGTGGGAAAACCTGGATGCTACCATTGTATCCCACTACCTTATTATTGTTATCTAAAACCTCCACCAAGCTTCCACCAAAAGCCAGATGAGAGGGCACCAGCACTACTGCTTGTTCACCTAATTGCATATTCAATAATCCTGTTTTCAATCCTTCCGTTGCCCGTGACACATTGGGATAATAGTCATCTGATCCTTGTGGGATATAAATATCTACAGTATCCCCTGTATTCAAAGAATGGGTAGGTTTGCCATTCAGGTATTTTCGTTTCATAGCCACCTTTACAAGATTCCCTGCTTGAGGCATGGCTCCATATCCGGAATTAATTTGATATTTATATATACCTGATGACAGTGTTTCGAAATTGGTGATTTGATGAGAGACCAGATAACTTTTAATGCTATCATCTTCCCATTGGGTTTGTTCAGTCCTGGTTTCTATATCTACAAGTTCAATTTCTGCAATCAATATTTCATTTCTTCCCATTATTCCTTTCGCATAAAAATTGCCAAAAGCCATATCAGATGGCAGATAGAATTTAAACTTCTCACCTTTTTTCATTAAACCAATACCATAATTTATTCCTTCGGGAATTAACCCTCCCCACGAATGCAAAAACCTCAATGGCTGTGAATTTTCTGCAACTCGTACTTCAATTACCTTGCCGCTTAAAAGAGAGATTTTATAATAAACCAAAGCTATTTCATGGTCACCTATCACTTGGCCAGAGGCGTTTTCCTGTAAAATTTCATAATAAAATCCATCAGGATCATGTATTGGGGAAATTTGATGCTTAGTGAAATAATCCTGCAGCAGTTCCTCATCGATCTTTTTCTGATCGACAACAATCGGTTCATCCTCTCTGCAAGCATTTAGCAATAACGAAGAAGTTAAAAATATTATGAGTAAATATTTATATTTCATAAAATGGCTACTTTAATTAAGAACTCTTGTTTCTTAAGTTATCTCAATCAATATCAATTATAATGTTTTTATAGACACACCAAATTTACTTTTAGTTGCACTATTAAAATGAGCTTTTATAGCCAATTCTGTTAGATGCATGGTTTTGATTAAAATAAACACATCAAACGTTATTCATCAATTCCTCGATCTCTTCAGGTTCGATAGGTATTGTACTCATTAGATCAACCAGGCCAGAATCTGTGATCACAACATTATTTTCCAGACGTATGCCCAGATTTTCTTCCCTAATATAAATACCGGGTTCCACTGTGAACACCATTCCGGATTTCATCTTGCGATAAATGTTGCCAACATCATGCACATCCAAACCCAGATGGTGAGAGGTGCCATGCATAAAATATTTCTTATATAATGGCTGGTCAGGGTGTTGGTTCTTTACATCGGTTTTGTCTAACAAGCCCAGACCGATCAGCTCTTTTTCCATAACAGCACCAACTTCCCGGTGATATTCACTGATGGTATTTCCAGGCCTTAGCATCCCATACGCGGCTTTTTTTACCCGCATTACGGCATTATAAACCTCTTTTTGTCGCTTTGTGAAACGCCCGTTTACAGGCACTGTTCTTGTCATATCGCCATTGTAATTGGCATATTCGGCACCTACATCCATGAGAAGCATATCCCCATCTTTACATTCGCTGTTATTATCGATATAATGCAATACACAGGCATTAAAACCTGATGCGATGATAGGATGGTAGGCAAATCCCTTTGAGCGGTTGCGGATAAATTCATGGGCATATTCTGCTTCTATTTCATATTCCATCACGCCTGGTTTTACGAATTCAAGTACTCTCCTGAACCCTTTCTCGGTAATTTTGCAAGCAGTAGTAAGCAGTTCTATTTCCTTTTCCGATTTTATGGCACGAAGGTGATGCATCAAAGGAGCCAATCTTTCATATTTATGTAAAGGATATGTTTCACGACACCATTTGACAAACCTGGCATCTCTGGTTTCCACGCGCACTTCTGCCCTAATATGCTCATTGGTATTGAGATAAATATGGTCAGCCTGTGCCATCAGCATGTTGAAAGTCTTATCAAACTGCGACAGCCACATCACCTGACGTATCCCTGAAGTTTTAAAAGCTTCTTCTTTGGTGTACTTATGACCTTCCCAGATCATAATTTCTTCATTGGTTTCTCTCAGAAAAAGGATCTCCCTAAACTTTTCATCAACAAAATCAGGAAATAAAACTAAAATACTTTCTTCCTGGTCTATACCCGATAAATAAAAAAGGTCGCTATTTTGCCTAAAGGGCATAGTTCCGTCTGCGTTTGTTGGCAGTATGTCATTAGAGTTGAGCACAACTACAGAATTTGGGAGAAGTCTTTCAACCAAGTTTTGGCGATTCTTGACAAATAAAGACTGATCGATAGGTAAATACTTCATATTGAATTGGTTACATCAATTGCAAATGTAAATAATTTTTACTGTTGTTGGGGTGTGGAAATGGTTTGAATAATAGTAAATTAGGATTTTGAGGAACAAATGGAAATGTCCTTCAAAATCCTGTATGATCATAAGTCGGTGGCTTCATAAAGCAAATAATGCAAAGATACCTGCTTTTCTTAGCCTTTTATAAAAACACAACAAAGCCTACACCGAATAATATAGTGTTTCTAATGAGATTTTCATCGTCAGAATATTTACTATTTTTAGAAACATAAGAAAGCCCCAAATCCAACGAAATATTTTCCCTAACAAAAATGGCAATTCCACCTCCTAACCCAAATGCTGAAAAATTGGTTTTACCAGTTATTCCTTCATAGTTTTCTTTTTCTGAACCTAAACCTATTGCTCCAGATGCAAATGGATACACTGTGGGTGAATTCACATCAAAATAATATTTAATAAATGGCCCTACCACAAAGGATGATTGTTTGATATCCATTTGGCCCATATTAGCTGAGGTTAATCCCAATTCCAAGCCAACAACCATATTATCAAGAATAGTATAACCGACTTGTGGAGTGATTTGGAAGATTGTGGAACTTCCAGCATCGACAGAAAATTGACCTGCTTTATATTTTTGTTTAATAGATTGAAAACTAAACGAAGTGGAACCTGAAAACATCCATTTCCCCTCTGTTGGCTGTGCAAATAGATTAGAAATTGACAATATCAATATTGTCGTAACAATAATACTCAAGGATTTCATAATTATATTGATTTGATTTTTGCCTACTCTTAGGTTTTTCGGCTTCCACCGGCATATTGTTCAAAATTTTAGAACTGATGACGGGATAAATATATGATTCAAATTTTAAATTCCAAAAAATAGGTTCTGATATATCAAACTTAAAAAGTGTTCTATTATGGAGAAATGAGCTTAACTGGACTGTTTACACCCCTGCTGTAATGCTTTTGGTTAAACATGGCTCCAGATCTGGATTGGAGCCACTCTCTTATTGGGATTAATTCCCATTATGAGATCTTTTAGAAAATTATGCCTATTTTGATAATCTTTAAACCTTTTAATTCTTCAGATAATACTACACATTTGTAAGAATTCAACTTTTTCTATAAACATTCAGCCTTACCGGCAAAGCTATCAAGGATAATAAAAAAATAAACTTAAAAGATTTTGCATTTTAATCCCTAAATAAGTACTTGTATAAAAGCAAAAATTACTTTTAAAAAGAAATCTTACACCTCCGAATCATCACGAGATCATCCAAATTATCAAGATTATACTTTATAGAGTATATTGGTGATGTTTTTGAAAAGAAGTACAATCACCTGATGCAATGTCAAATGAATAATGCCAACTTGATTTCTATGGGAACTGATGAAAAGGAGATATTAAAAGCATATTATGAAAATGCTGGATTGGCATGGTTTGTCTCAAATCTAGATGGGGATATCCTTCAGGCTGATCACAATTTCTGTAGCCGACTTGGATATTCCATGGAAGAACTACTCAATCAGAACATCAAAAACATTCTACATGAAAATGAAAAAGACAGTTTCGATCAATTCTTGAGTAAGAATGTGAAATCTGAAAAAAACGGCCAGAAACGTTTCATCAAAAAAGACGGCTCTACACAATTCTTATCTTTTAAGTCAATTTTACTTAATAACTCAGATTCATCATTGATCAGGGTATGGTATATTAACAGTTGGGAAGTGGTCAATCAGACCATCAGTAAATTGCAAAAAGATAGTTTAATGCTTAAGGTAATGCTGGAAAACACTTCAGACATTATTTATTATAAAGATCTGGAAAGCCGATTTTTAGTAGTTAGCAATTCGAAAATCAAGAGGTGCAACGTCGTTGATACCTCGATGATCATTGGGAAAACCGATTTTGATTTTTTTACTAAAGAACATTCCCAGAAAGCTTTTGATGACGAACAAGAGATTATCCGGACTGGTGAGCCAAAAATAAATATGGAAGAAAAAGAAACCTGGCTGGATGGAACTATTACCTGGGCATCTACCTCTAAAATGCCATATTATGATGAAGAAGGTAAAATTATCGGCACATTTGGTATTTCCAGGGATATCACTGAAAAGAAAAAAATCGAGACAGAAATAAATGAAAAAAACAAAATCCTGAATGGCATACTAAATAACCTACCCGTAATTATCTTTAAAATGGATGAAAACTGTGAGTTCTCACTATTACAGGGTACACCTTCAAGAATCGAGAGCTTTCAAAAAAGCAGAACAGCTAAATTAAATATTAAAGACACCTTACAACTGGCACGTAAAAAGCTGCGGCAAAGCACCATTACTGAAGATTATTTTTCATTTACCAGTAATCATGTGGCTAAACAAGACGAGTGGCATTTCGAAAATTTTGTTTTTAAAGAAATTAATGATGATAATACAGTAGCCGGATTTTCAATAGATATTACCGATAGAAAAAATTCTGAACAAGAAATGAAGCGGCACACCAAGAACCTTCAAAAGATAAATAAGGAACTGGACCAGTTTGCCTATGTTGTTTCACATGATTTGAAAGCACCTCTAAGAGCAATCAACAATTTGTCGGAATGGATTGAAGAAGATTTGGGTGATGATGTGGATCCGGATATTATAACCAATTTCCAGTTGTTAAGAGGAAGGGTGCACCGGCTTCAGTCCTTGATTGATGGCATTTTGGAATATTCAAGGGTAGGAAGAATTCACCTGACTGCCGAATTGATCGATACGGACACTTTTATAAATGAACTGATAGATAACCTGGGCATACCCGATAATTTCAAGATTATCAAAAAGACTAAAATGCCCACCATTATGCTCAATAAAATAAGACTTGAACAGATTTTTACTAATTTGATCAGCAATGCAATCAAATACCATGATAAAGATTCAGGTACTGTAGAAATCGATTATGAATTTATAGAACAACAACACCAATTTTCTGTAACTGACGATGGGCCAGGCATTTCCTCAGAGTATCATGAAAAAATATTTATGATATTCCAGACATTACAACCCAGGGATTCTGTGGAAAGTACCGGAGTCGGATTATCGATCGTGAAAAAAATTATTGAAGAACAAGGAGGCCGGGTGTGGATAGAGTCTGAGCCAGGCAAAGGAGCAAAATTTGTATTTAGTATACCCGAACATAATGAATAAATTAATCCTAGATCTAATGTCTGAAAATTATGTAAACATTCTTCTTGTGGAAGATGATGAAGTGGACATCATGAATGTAAAGAGAGCCTTTAAAAAGAACAAGATCACAAATCCACTTTTAATAGCAAGAAACGGTTTGGAGGCACTCAATTTATTGCGAGGCGAAAATGGTGTTACCCCTCCCAACCCACTTCCACGAATTATTTTATTGGATCTCAATATGCCTAAAATGGGCGGTATAGAATTTCTTCGGGAATTGCGAAAGGATCCGATTTTCAAGTCGACAAGTGTGTTTGTGATGACCACTTCAAATGAAGAAAGTGATAAGCTTGCTGCTTATGATCTCAATGTAGCTGGATATATACTCAAACCGTTGTCTTTTGAAAATTTTGTGCAGGCCATTTCAATTTTAAACCATTATTGGATGCTTTGCGAACGTCCTTAATCTCAACATGGATAAAATACTGAAGATATTAATTATCGATGACGATGAAGTAGACCGTATGACCCTCATCAGGGCACTCAAGAATGCTGATTATGCATCTACAATCACGCAGTGTGCCGATGGTGAAACAGGTTTTGCTTATCTTCAGAAAGAAACTTTTGATTGCTTGTTTCTGGACTACCTTCTGCCCGGTAGTGATGGCTTGCAAATGTTGAAAAAAATTAGAAATGAAGGATTTACGGCTCCAATTATTGTAATCACTTCACAAGGTGATGAAAAATTGGCTGTAGAAATGATGAAATCAGGTGCTACTGACTATATCGTTAAAAATCAGATCAATGGGCCTAAAATCGCGAAAGTACTAACTACAGCTCTTCATTTATACAAAATCGAATTAGAAAGAATAGCTGCCCAAGAAGCTTTACGGGTGAGTGAATCCAGGTTATCGGAAGCACAACGAATCGCCAAAATAGGGAACTGGGAAATCGATCTTAAAGAAAAGAAAATATTCTGGTCTAATGAGATGTACAGGATCTACGGACTTGACCCCGAAGAGTTTAAACCTAATCTCGATAATCATCTTCAAACTGTACATCCTGAAGACAGGGAATTGTTAAACAAAGTAATCCTGGAAAATCAGCGCCCATCCATATTTCATGATTTTCGGGCCATTTCGCATACTGGAAAATTAAAATATTTAAACCTCCAGGGATATGCACTATTTGATGCTGATAACAATAAAGAAAAAATCATTGGGGCCGTTCAAGATATTACCGACCGAAAACTTGCTGAAAAAGAATTGATCGAGGCTAAGTTGGTAGCTGAAGAATCAATGAAAGTAAAAGAACAATTCCTTGCAAATATGAGTCACGAAATCAGAAACCCAATGAATGCCATTATGGGGTTTACTGATTTGATGCTCAAAAACCAGCACGTGCTCAATGAGGAACATAAAAAATATATAAATGCCATTTTCAAATCTGGTAAAAACTTATTAACACTTATTAACGACCTTCTTGATTTTTCAAAAATAAAATCCGGAAAATTTCAGCTGGAAGAAATTGACTTTGATTTGTATGAAGTTATAAATGGAGTAGTCGATTTATTCAAACATAAAGCATCAGAAAAGGAAATAGGACTGGAAATTAAAATCGCCAAAGATGTACCCCAAATGTTGATCGGCGATCCGGTAAGGTTAAACCAGGTTTTAATCAATCTGGTAAGCAATGCTATAAAATTTACGCATCAGGGAAATGTAACGGTGCGGGTAAAATTAATCCGACATAACCAAGCTCAATGTTTGTTAGAGATGAATGTTGAAGATAGTGGCATTGGGATTAGTCCTGATAAAGTCGGTTCTATTTTTGAGAGTTTTACACAAGCCAGTTCTGATACGTCAAGAAAGTATGGTGGCACAGGCCTGGGACTGGCAATCGTAAAAAGTATTGTTGAACTACAAGGAGGATCTGTAAAAGTAAAAAGTAAACTCAATCAGGGTGCTACCTTTATTGTTGTACTCCCCTATTTGGTTCAGGAACTGAATGAAATTCAGAAAAAGCCCATCCCGGAGGTTTCTTATGAGAATGAATTTAAAAAATCACTCAAGGGGAAACACATTCTTTTCGCCGAGGATAATGAAATAAACCAACTTCTGACAGTAAGTATACTTAAAGAAACAGGCTGTATTATAAAAATGGTGACAAACGGAAAAGATTTGGTAAAAGAAGCCATCGCCAATTCTTATGATCTGATCATCACAGATATTGAAATGCCGGAAATGGATGGTTATACAGCAACAAAAAAAATAAGGAGCATGAAAAACCATCATGCTTCCACTATTCCTATTTTGGCTATGACAGGACATGCACTTAAAACAGAAACCACCAAATGTCTTGAAGTCGGCATGAACGATTACATTACAAAGCCTTACAATGCTTCACAATTATTGATTAAAATTTATACATTGACAGTAAAAGAGCAAGAAAAGTTATCGGAAGATAAAATTGAAGAATTATCAGATTCTAAAACAATGACAGACGAAGATGGGCGGGTTACTGAAACTACTTATCTCAAAAAATTATCAGGTAATAAAGAGCTTTATAATCAAATGATAAATTTGTTCCTGACCCAATATTCTGATAATATTTTCAAACTAAATGATTATTTTCAAAATTCAAACTGGAAAGAGTTAAAACATCTCAGTCATAAACTAAAATCGACCTACAACCTCTTCGGAGCCGTTGCAGCAAAAGATAATTTGCATATGATTGAAAAGGAATGCGAAAATGAAAATCAAGACAAATCTAAAATTGATAAATTACTAAAAGATGTAATATCCGTATCTGAAAAGATGTACAGAGAGTTAGAATCGGAATTACATACAGATTGATGAGCGGGATCCATTTGATAAAACAACCAGGAAAACTAACATGGGCAAGAATTATATTTCTAAAATATTTGTGCTGGATGATGATGACATTTATGGTAAGCTGATACAGTTTTCACTTGATGTCAACGACAATTATGATGTTAGTCTTTTTAATGATGAAAACGATTTTCTCAATCGTCTTCATGAAAATCCCGACATTGTCATTATAGATCACAACCTCACCACTATGACCGGTCTGGAGGTATTAAAACATGTAAAAAAATTTAATCATCAAATTGGTACCATCATCCTATCGGGTCAGGATAAGGTTGATGTTGTGGTAGATTCATATAATGCAGGAGCCAATTATTATATCATAAAAAATGACAATGCCGTTCCTGAAGTTCAAAATGCAGTAAAAAATCTTTCCTCCAATACCAACCTTCTTAAACAGGTAGAAGAGCTGAAAGAACAAATAATCGACCGCAATAAATATGATCAGATCATCGGAGAAAGCGAAGCCATCATAAAAGTAATCAGGTTGATCCAAAAAGTTGAAAAAAGCAATATACTAACTTTGATTACAGGTGAAAGCGGTACGGGCAAAGAATTAGCTGCAAGAGCGATTCACTATAATTCTCATCGAAAAAAAGGTTCATTTGTGATTGTGAATATGGCAGCAATACCTGAAGACTTAATTGAAAGCGAGCTTTTTGGACATGAAAAAGGGGCATTTACAGGTGCTGTAAATAAAAGGATAGGAAAGTTTGAAGAAGCAGATGGAGGCAGCATTTTCCTGGATGAAATCTGCGAAATGGACAACAATCTACAGGCAAAACTTCTAAGGGTCTTACAAGACAATGTCATATCCCGATTGGGAAGTAATAAAGAAATTAAACTTGACGTTCGTGTAATTGCCGCCACCAATAAAAATCTGAGTGAACAAGTGAAAAAAGGGGTATTCCGTGAAGATCTTTATTACAGGTTACAAGGTTTTCTCATCAATATGCCCCCATTAAAAGAACGCGGCAATGACATTATCATTATTGCCAAAAATTTCCTCGAAGACACGTGTAAAAAGAACAAAAAACCTTCCAAACAATTATCCCGTGAAGCGATGGAGGCACTTCTTAGCCATTCCTGGCCAGGAAATGTAAGGGAGCTAAAATCAGTAATCGAAAGGGCGGCTTTGCTAAGCGAAACTGAAATAATTCAATTGGATGATTTGATCTTTTCCGATCAGACATATTGAAATAATAGTATTTTATCAACATCCAATAGAACCAATTTCACAGATAAAATATATTATCACGTTTACTATTTCTCTCTTTTTATCAAAAATTCCCAAATAGGGAATATCTCACCGACTGCATATATTCCTATCGTTAACAGAAGGTGTATTTTACACAATGGTATCCTAATTGCGTATTTAATATAAAAATCACTTAATATGGGAAAGATGAGATTATCAAACAACCTCACCGTTAAGACCAGCATCAAAACACGCTTGGTGGTAGTAGCTGCGACTGGTATATCTATTGCATTGTTTTGTGGGATTGGAATTTATATATATTTCAACTTATTTGATGCCAGGGATTCTATTGCACAACCTGGGTCAGGATATTATGTGTATACCTTTGGTGAATCCAATAGTCAGTTTAAATCTGGATCAAGTACTACATTTTTACCTAAAGCACCATCCGGTGTAGCAACTTCTGTAGTAAAAAGCGGAGGTTATCTGGAACTTGTGAATGAAGGGTCTTCGGCCATCGGAAGTGCTTCATATTTAAAAATAGTTCCTACTGCATCTAATAATGGTTTTGCTAAAATAAGTATTTCTGATTTTGTAGAGGGAAGTGCTTTCTACACGAGTTTCATGGCAAGATTTACAGGAAACAGTGGAGAATGGATATTCGCTCAGGGCAATGGTTCTTCCTTTACAAACTCTTCAGAACTTTCGGGTCAAGATGTTTTTTCCGCCATCAAATTTCTTAACATACAAGGTAAAATAACCTTGTTCTACCTCAAAAATAATAAATGGGAACAGTTATACAATGTGGAACTGCAGTCTGGTAAAACCTATCAGATTAAAATTTTTGGCAATAATCAAAATACAACTTCAATATATCAAGCTTCATCGGGTGAAGATTGCATAAATAATTATGTTGGAAATGGCAAGTGGGACCTTTGGATTGACAATAAAAAGGTAGGAGCTAGTTTAATTAATTCAAGAATTTCCAATAAAAAAGCCATCAATTCATTAATGATCTATGGTCAAAATACATCATCAAATAATGACTTCATGAGCATTGATGATATCATTTACGCCAATCACATTCCTATCATTTCGGAAAGTTTATACCAACCAGAAAACTTGTTGTTTTCTGAAGTCAAGGAAACAAGCGTTAAATTAGCATATACACCAGCTGATGGACAAGTTGATGGATATCTTGTACTTCGCAAAGAGGATTTAGAATCAGTTGCATATCCTCAAAACTTTATTAATTACAAAAAGGGTGATGTAGTTGGTGATGCCCTGGTAGCTTATATAGGCCCGGCCAGTTCAATTGTTGATGCGGGTCTCATGTCAGAGACTACCTATTTTTATAGTATTTTCAGCTATACAGGATCTGATAACTGTAGGGTTTATACCAGAATTTCCCCATTAAAAGGGAACATAACAACACCTTATAATAGAAGTACATCATTATTCCGATCTGTAAAAGATGGCGCATGGGACCTTCCTGAAACATGGGAGTATGAATATGCCGCAGGAATGTTTACACAACCTGAAACAGCTCCAGGCATAGAAAATAGAATTCTAATCAGAAATGGGCATACTGTACATTGTAATTCCATAAATATCTCTCATCTGAAAATTGATAAAGGAGGAAATTTAAAGGTAAATGGATCTCTTTATATCAAAAGTGGGTCTTTAAGTTCTGGTTTGCAAAATAATGGAACACTATATATAGGGGATCAAATAACCTCTCCAAATCTAATAAGTAATCGTGATAATGCTACAGTTGTGTTTAATGGATCAGGAGGCCAAATTATCCCTCCCACTAGCTACCAAAATTTGGTAATAGCAGGTAGTGAAAAAGTTCTCTCTGGAAATATCACTATCAATCAATCGATCAATATTGAAAAAGGCGTACTAAAAACTGGAATTTATAAGATAATACTTGCTTCCGAAAGTCGTATAATAAATGAAAACAACGAAAATTATATTGCCGGTAATATTGAAGCTACAGCGTATATTGATGGAGACTCAAAATCATTTGGTAATTTAGGTGTAACTATTGATGCTACAGGAACTTATCAAACGCTTGGTCAGGTAAAGGTTGTTAGAACTACTAGTCAGGAAAAAGTTATTTCTTTACAGGAAAGCATTAAGAAATCCTGGCACATCATACCTGAAATACAACCAGAAGAGGAAGTAGTATTATCAATGAACTGGTATAAGCATGATGAGATTCAAGGTTTCGTAGCCACCAGTTGCCAACCATGGAAAAGTGTGGATGGAGGTGTTACATGGGAGCAGGTTGGAAGCCCACAAAACGCTACTTCACGCTCTATAACCATACCTGTAAGCTCTTTCTCCACATGGACGATTGGGAATGGCCTTAGTGCAATGCCCGTACGGTTTATCGAATTTAAATCAGAAGAAAGTGCTGCAGGATTAAAATTACAGTGGTCAACTGCAATTGAAATCAACAACATGGGATTTGAAGTAGAAAGATCGTATGATGCTAAAAATTATGAAAAAATCGGATTTGTAGACGGAAATGGCACTACCAATAAAGTTATGAGCTATGAATATGCCATTCAAGGTCAGGACAAAATGACCTATTACAGATTGAAGCAGATCGATTATGATGGCAAATTTGATTATAGTAAAATCATCTCCGTGAAAGCCACTGAGCAAATGAAAATGTTCAAGGCATATCCAAATCCGTTTTCAAATAATCTAAACATTTCTATAAATGGAACAATCCCCAATGGAAAGAAAATCAAAGTAGACATGTACGACATTAATGGGAATATTATATTTTCCCATGTTGAAGAAGTGTTCCTAATGAATGAGATATTATCTCAGGAGGCACAAAATATACCTGGAGGTAGATATATCCTCCATATAACTTATGAGAATAAAACAGAAAGAATAAATCTGCTCAAAAAATAAGGATCACAATACATAATATCGAAAAATGAGGCACCTTCACAAGTGCCTCATTTTTGTTATGCAGCCTTTACCCTTTCTTCGGTGCTACTTTTTCTTTTGTTTTTCAATTTTGCTATACCCAATTTATCAAATACCCATAACATTGGATATAATGGATCGAACTCATACCATTGCGTGGCGAAATTTGATCGTGATGGCCATTTGTGATGATTATTTTGAAAGAGTTCTCCCATCAAAAAAATATCCCAAAACAATGTATTTCTAGAATGATCCTGGTTGTCGTAATTGGTATAACCATATTTATGGCCACACCAATTTACAATTGCCCCTTGTAACGGTCCAACAACAAAATGTATCGGCAACAGGGCATACATAGCCCAATGAGTACCAGGGAGTTGCCATACCGAAATGGCAAAAACATAGATTGTAGTGTAAATCAACATCCAAATCACTCGTGAAACCCAGTTATCCCCTATTTTATCAAGGGTTTCCCATTCCGGAATATTCTTCTCAAATCGTTCATCTGGTAGAATTTTCCTTTCGTATAAGCCTTGGTAAATCACTTTGGTTTTATACATCATGACAAATGGGTTTTCTGAAAAATGTGGTGAATGAGGATCATTTTCAGTATCGCTATAAGCATGATGCATCCGGTGTAACACTGCATATGCCCTGGGACTTAAATAAGATGCCCCCTGGAAAATATAGGTACATATGTGAAAAAAACGCTGCCAGAATTTGTTTAAAACCACCTGCCCATGAGAGGCATAGCGGTGCAGAAAGAATGTCTGACAAAAAAGGGAACTATACCAGTGCCCAACTAAAAATAAAATAATAAACATATTTGAAAATAATTATAGTAATCTAAATACCTATTTGTGAATAATAATAAAACCGACAGACCTTATTTTTTGTTATTTCCAGTAACACTTGATTTGATACCAGAAAATAAACTTTTCCACCAGTAATTAAAAATAGATTTGGGTTCTTCCCGCTCAAAATAAATTTCTCCTTCCCTGAGTTGTTCGCCACGAGGGTTATTGCTAATCAATGCCACATTTGCTACAAACGATACTATTTTTTTTATGATTCCCTGTTTATTATTGTCTTTATTAAGCAAAGCCAGTTTGAAATCACTATAATAAAAGTAAAGTACCCCGGACGAAAAATTCCGGTTGGCTTGAAAATCAAATTCCATCTTTTGCATCATACCATCCTTGATTTCCACAGATGCTACTTCCATTACCATTGGATTAAGTGCCATTAGTGGCATAGCGTCCAGTAAGCCTTTAATGGCAAAAGTATCGCTCGCAAAACCAAATGGGAATTTGAATGTAGCTTCCAACCTTGCAGATCCCATAAGTGAAGCATTAGCATAAATTTCAGCCGGCCCTGACCCTGTTTGATTACTTAAATTGGAAACTGACGCATTTAACCGCTCAAAGGTGATATGGCCAGGTTTTTTTTCCTGGTCCATTAATTCATAGTATTTAATAAATCCTGAACGGATCTGAATCGAATCCACTTTTACTTCGAAAGGAATACTTTTCAGCATTTCAGAAGGAAGTTTAGAAGGTTTATCCTTCAATGTTTTGTCTTTATATAACTCCAACCGGGGTTGATTTAACCTGACATAGTTTAAAACAAGTGATTCGGATTGGTACATGTCCACAAAATCCATTCCACCAATCTTTACCGAAGGTAACACCAGATCAATAATTCCGGTTTCATAAGTCACTAAATTTGGCAATTGACTTGCAGTTATTAATGGTCTGATCCTAATGGAGTCAATTTCTGCTATATCTTCATTTGCAGAAATATAAATTTGGCCTGCACTGATTTCATGAAATTTCGATTCGGGGATATATTTAATGTCTTGAATATCAATAATGTAATTTTCAACAGTCAAATTCCCATTATTGAAATCTATTTCAAAGTGGTTTACAAAAATATCAATATGTGGGATTTCAAGTGATGGTTTTTCATCTATATCCATAAAATACACAACCGAACTATTGGCCACAGAAGTATTTGCTATACGCAGGTTTAGAGATGAATTTTTATTATTTGTTGAATCCTTTTTGTCATCCTCTTTTTTAGAACTTAACCATTCACTGTGCAAGCCCGAAATATGGAAGTTTTCCACCTCCAACCTGTCGTGCATAACATATGCAAGTACATCAATACCTGAAACAGACAATGTATCTACTACTATGCTTTTAAACATTGAATGATCTGTCCCGGATGTTGTATTAATCCATTCCACATCAAAAAAACTAATCCCTAAAGGGATTAATGATATATTCATTTTTTGAAATTGCAATTGATGATTTTCAGGCAGGGCTTCATAGATTTTATTTTTCACAATAGGTTTTAATCCAATAGGCAATAAAACCATAATAAATATGAATACAGCCAGTAAAATAAGAAATATCCGAATGAGTTTTTTACCTGATGTCATTAAAAATTATAGTGCAGTTGATGATAAGCATGCACATGATCCTTGTATTAACCCATAGTTGAATGAAAGGTTTTAAAAACGGAGGGGAATTCCCCTCCTCATATTATTTTTCCTTTACCACCTGTACGTTCAAATCTATTTTTATTATATCTCCTACGACTACAGAACCGGCTTCCGTCACAGCGTTCCACTTCAGTCCGTATTCCTTCCTATTAACTTTCCCTGAAATTTCAAAACCGGCTTTGGTGTTGCCATACGGATCATCAACTATCCCACCATACAGCACTTCCAATGCGATAGGTTTGGTGACATCCCTTATGGTGAGATCGCCTTTCATTTCGTATTGTTCATCGCTGATCTTCTTTATAGAAGTACTTTTGAATTTGATCTCCGGATATTTCTCTGCATTAAAAAAATCATCAGATTTTAAATGATTGTCCCTGTCAGGATTTCCTGTGGAAATTGAATTTATTTTAGCAGAAAATTCTGCATGGGCATTTTCAAAATCATCGCCTTCTGTTTCTGCTCCGCCATCAAATTCATTGAACCTGCCTGATACTGATGATATCACAAGATGTTTGGCTTTGAATATGATTTCCGAATGTGTTGGGTCGATTGACCATTTCGTGATTGTTTTAGTTTCCATTTTTTCTCTATTTATATTTTGACCTTTTAATTTTCTTAAAATTTAGATGTATATACACTTAATTTTATAGTACGCAAATTGATTCCGTTGGTTTTAAAACCATTTAATAATTTAACCCTGTTGTAATCAAAACGTTTTCCTTATTTTGACTAAACTTGTTATTATAGAATTTAATCTCTAATATTAATCTTTAAATATTATTTAAAATGTATGTTTGAGAATATAAGGGCTAAGGTCTTAACAGCACATCAGCTTCAAAATTTAAGAGAAACCTATTCAAATAAAACCATCGTTTTTTGTACTGGGTGTTACGACATTCTTCAGTCTGGGCATGCCGTGTTTTTCAACCAGTGCAAACAGTTGGGAGACATTCTGGTAGTAGGTGTAGGCCGTGATGAAGTAATTACTACGTTGAAAGGCCCCGGACGGCCGGTAAATCCCGAAAACAACAGAATGTATCTGGTAGCAGCCATGCATGATGTGGATTTTGCAGTGTTGAATGATCATGAGATAGTAGGTAACAAAATAGACTTTAAGAATATTCTCGAATTATTAAAACCTGATATTTTTGTTTTGAACGATGATGATGCTGGTTTAGAAGAAAAAAGCAGGATCTGCCAACGTATTGGTACTGAAATAAAATTGGTTTCCCGAATTGTTCCACCTGAGCTGGAGGCGACTTCAACTACCCGAATCATTGATAAAATCAACTTTAAGTACCGATCACCATTACGAATAGATTTTGCCGGTGGATGGACGGATGTGCCATATATTATGGGCGAAAATAAAGGATATGTATCCAACATAGCTATTTCACCCTGTATTGATTATAAAAACGGTGTCTTCAATTTTTCGGGATACCCGAGAGGCAGTGGCTTAAGCACTTCAACAGCTGTTAAACTTTTGGAGATGATCAGTTCAAAAAACTATAACTCCGATTCCAAAACCCTTTCCCAAATTGGTGAGGATTTGTTTAACCTTGAGAATGTAGAATTGAATTGGGCTATTGGGCGTCAGGATCAGTATGCCATCGTGTACGGAGGATTTAATTGTTTTGAATTTGGCAGGGATTACGCCAAACGAATAGATATTCACATCCCAAATGCAACATTGGAAAACTTCAAAAAAAATCTTCTATTGTTACATACCGGACTTTCACGAAATGCGCAATCGGCAGTAGAGCAGGTGTATCAAAATCATAAAACATCCGGTGGTCAAAATGCATTGGCAAAACTTGCGACATACGGTTTGGAATTTGCCAAAACGTTGGAAAAAGGTGATTTCAAGGAATGTGGCAACATCATGGAGAAAAATTTTGAAGCTCAAATTCAACTGGCATCTGCATCTACCAATGAAAAACTGGATGCAATGTATGCACATGCCAAAAAACACGGGGCTTATGGTGGGAAAATTGCAGGAGCCGGAGGTGGAGGGGCTTTTTTATTCTGCTGTGAAGACCCTGAACAATTAAAGCATGCCATGAAAAAAGAATTTGTCGATTGTTTCGAGATTGATTTTGATTTTTGTTATCATGACATAAAAGCCCTTAATAGGGTTTGAAAATAGAAATATCAGTATCCTTAATTAGAAATAATATCAACCATAAAAATAATTTTTTAAATAAATATATTTCCTATTTTTACTAAATGAAATTGACGGTTACCCTTTTCTTGATTTTTTCAGTACTCTTGCAACCCGTCACAAGAGTAGTTATTTATTTTTCATTTAAAGTCAATCAGGAATATATTGCAAAAAATCTTTGTGAAAAACGTGATGTACCGGAGTCTGCTTGTCAAGGGAATTGCCTGCTTTCAAAAAAACTGAAACAGCAAGAAAAGCCTGATACCGGACAACCTAAAAGCATAAGTTTCCCCGAGGTATTGTTATTTCACAAAAATCTGTCGAGCCTTTTATCTGATCCCGGTTTATCCTTGATTGAAATTCCATATGGATTTTATCATGACGGTATCAGATCCGGCTACCATAATCAGATATTCCATCCTCCCTCCTGTTCATAACCTTGTTTCTTTCTTAAATTTAAACGGGTTTGCCGAACAACAATTCCTGATTTACTATTTGTCAATCGGTAAACAACAACATGGCACATGTGTGTAGGATTACGCTTGTGCACGACTTATTTATTTATTATACCTGACGGCAGGCAATTAAAGCAAATTTGCCATCCGTTCAGCAATTATTATAACTGAAAAATCATGTCATCAATAAAAATATATCAATGTTTATTCATAGTGGTTTTCATTCAACAAAAAGTTGTTTATGCCCAGGAAAAACCGCAAACAATTCAACTACTGATAGAGGAGACCTCTTCTCCTTTGAGTTATGCTTATTTTATGTATGGAAAAGAAAAAGGAATAGCAAATGAACAGGGAATAATATCCCTTATCTATCAACAAGGAGCCAGACTAACTATCTCGCATGTAGAAATTGGAAGAAAAACATATTCTGACCTATCAGTAAAGCAGTTTCTTGAACTGGGAACTGTTAGAATCTCAGCAGAAATTATCCACTTGCAACCCGTGATAATTGTGGCCATTCACCCACAGGAACAAGGTTTATCATTGAACGACCAGGATAAATTATCACATGATGCAGGTGCCACACTGGATCAATTAACAGAGATCTCCACCATCAAAAAAGGGGGAAGCTATGGTTTTGATCCAGTATTGCGTGGATTTAAATATGACCAGTTGAATTTGGTGATAGATGGTGTGCAGACAGCATCTGCCGCTTGTCCTAACCGGATGGATCCTCCTGCCAGTCAAATCCCATTAAATCAGATTGAGAAAGTGGAAATTTTGAAAGGGCCTTATGTTTTAAGATACGGTCCTTCTTTTGGAGGGGTGATCAATTTCATTTCATCTTCTTCCTCCTTTTCTCAAAAACCGGAAACTTCAGGAAGGTTTACTACAGGATATAACCATAATGGGGAAACAGTTAAATTGGAAGGTAGAATCAAAACCTCCAGACCAAACTATGCCATGAGTATTTATGGGTCATGGGCACAAGGTCAGGATTATAAAGATGGGTCAGGCAATCAGGTACCTGCAGATTTTAAAAAAAGCAGCCTTGGGATGAATGGTGCTTTGAAGTTAAATAATAATAACCGTGCAGAAATATCTGTTTCCCGAAATTTTGCAAGAGACGTAACATTTGCCGGACTTCCCATGGACTTGCAATCCGATGACACCTGGCTGCTCAAACTAGCGCACATTGCTGACTATCAAGGTAATGTAAAAAATTGGTCTACCTCCGCATACGCCACATTTGTAGATCATTATATGGATAATCTGGATAAAAAAATTGAGCCGCGGATGGTGAATGCAAAAACACCGGCAACGACCACCACATATGGCGGAAAATCAGAAATCACCCTTGATCTCAAACATGGATGGACTTATCTGGGAATAGATAGTAGAACAGAGGAAGCGTCAGGAACCAGAAGCAGGGAGTTTTTAATGGGACCTAATGCCGGTAAAACTGTATTTGATAATGCCTGGCAGAATAGCAGGATTACCCGTAACGGCCTTTTTTTTGAATATCATTATCATCCTAATCAGTACCATTTGATTGCATCAGGTAGGTTAGATAAGGTTGACGCTTCTCCACAAAACGCCGCTACAGAATATCTGACTATTTATGGAAATGGAAAATCTACGCAGGTGAACCCATCATTCAGTATTGGTGTCAACAGAGATTTGGGACAGTCATTTAATATGGGGCTGTGGTTAGGCCGGGGCCAAAGAAGTGGCAATATATCTGAAAAGTTTATTAATTTTTTTCCCATTGGGTTGGATCCTTATGAATTGGTGGGTAATCCATATCTAAAACCGGAAATCAATCATCAGGCAGATTTAAATTTCACTATAAAAAAAGATGATTTCAAAATCAGTTTGAATTTTTTTGGGTCTTGGTTAAAAGATTTTATCACTTCAGAAATCAATCCTCAACTAAACCCACGTTTGCCCTCATCTCCTGGGGTTCGGCAATTCATCAATTTGGATAGGGCAAGGTTAATGGGTTTTGAATATACATGGATACAGAAATTGCTACCAAATATCGGGCACCAGTTGGATATGGCTTACACCTACGGCAAGAACATCACAACTGATCAGCCTTTACCGGAAATTCCACCTATGGATATAAAATTTAAAATTTATGGTTCTATTGCCGGAAACCGAATAACACCGGAATTGTCCATAAGACATGCATTAAGTCAAAAAAGGATTTCATCTTCCTTTGGAGAGTCAGGCACAGAGGCTTTCACATTGGTCAATTTCCATACATCAGTCACTGTTTCAAAAAACATGAAAATCAGTGGTGGAGTTGATAACATCTTCAATAAAACCTATCACGAACACCTTAATAGGATGATTTCTAACCGTGATATGCCTATTAATGCACCGGGTAGAAATTTTTATATTAATCTTAATATTTTATTTCTACCAAAACAGAGTCAAGAACAGGATGCTGACAGATAATAAAGAAAAATGAATTTTATATGGTTTATCTTTTTAAATTTTTCTAACAAGATATAAAAACATAATGTCCATTTGCCTATTGTATATATATAAGTTAATATGTTTAACCTTTTAACTAACAATGGATTATGGACGAGAGAAATAGAAATTTAGACGTAGAAAACAGAACTGGTGAAAGTACCAGTGGCCCAAGAGCAAATACGCCTTTGCAAAGATTATCATCCAACTCAATAGTCGGAGATGATGTAAAAAATATGCAAGGTGAAGACCTTGGATCGATAAAAGACCTGATGATTGATATTCAGGGTGGATGTATAGAATATGCTGTATTACAATTTGGCGGATTTTTGGGAATAGGATCAAAATATTTCGCTATTCCATGGCAGGAATTAAGACTAGATGCCGAAAACAAGAATTTTATCCTTAACAGGGATAAAGATTTTCTGAAAAGTGCACCTGGTTTTGATAAAGACCAATGGCCAGGCACTAACAGCAATTATTATTCAGATACAGATACCTATTGGGGTGTGACTGAAAGAAGAGGGGCATATTATAGGCCAGGAGACGAATATAAAAATTCGTATTAATTTTTTTAGAACAATCAAAAAGACCAATAGCCCGATTATTTCGGGCTATTTTTTTTACCATTAAATAAAACTTGCCCATGATTGGGCCATAGAGGCAACAGCTCATGGAAAATCGAGACATCCAAAGCTGTTGATGAACAATATAAATTTTTACAATGTTTCGATATATGAAACATACTCTTTTGCACTTTGCTCCACCTTTTGTAAAATTATTTCATCTGCAACGTGTGGTGCACCAAAAAAGCTAAAGAATGGTTTGTAGTCTGCTTTTATCCAATCAAAAGTGATTTCAAAAGGACGAGTAAATTCTTCTAAAGTGTATTTAAAAGCACCTTTGTCTGAATATGTTGTTTCGCTTGCCGAAGCTGTTAAAGCCAAAGCAATTTTTTTGCCTTCTAGCTTATAACTACCACTTGCGCCATAAGCCCAACCATAAGACAACACTTCATCAAGCCACTTTTTAAACAAAGGCGGACTACCTAACCAATAGACAGGAAATTGAAACACAATTTTATCATGTGCTTCCACCAGTTTTTGTTCTTCTGCCACATCGATATTTCCATCAGGGTAGATATCATACAAATTACGAACTTCAAATTTTTCAGGATACTTTCTTAACTCATCTGCCCAACGTTTATTTACGATGGACGAACTATCCAGTCTTGGATGGATTACGATTACTAATGCTTTCATACTTCTTTTGTTTTTTTGAATTTAATTTATGTCGTCAAAGATAAAATAACACACTTAATTATGTAAGTTTGCAACCAAATGTATGGTACTATCATAAATGTAAGTAATGAGTAAAGTAAAAGAATCATCGACCAATTTTGAGAACAAATTATTTCTCAATGAGTGCGACCAAATTTTTGCAGTAAGCCTCATTGCAGGGCAATGGACACTAATAATTTGTTGCCATTTAGCAGTTAGTAAACTTAGATTTGGCGAACTGAAAAAACGTATTCCGAGCATTACGGAAAGAATGTTGACGCTTCAACTTAGAAAAATGGAAGAAGGTGGTTTGGTAAAGCGAACTGTCTATGCAGAAGTTCCACCACGAGTGGAGTATGAACTAACACAAAGCGGACAAGAACTTGGGCCTATTCTGAAACAACTTGAAGAATGGGGTAAGAAACATAGAAAAACAAGAAACTTATAATACTATGGGCACGTCACACATGTGCAACAAGCGGGGTTTTGTGTTTCCAGTCAGTTCGGAGGATTAAATAAAGTCCAATTACCTCATCAATTTTTGCTTAAGTCCACTTTTCATAGATCTACAAGATGCTTTATTCCATATAAACGTTTATAACCGTTTACAATCAGTTGTAAATGAATATTGTCCGACTATCGATTGCAAAACTATTTTACTTTGTCATCAGCAATTCCAGATGGATGCTGAATAAAAGTAATAAGTTTTAATTTAAATTATAATCACCATGAATTTAAGAAATCGAGTACAGTTAATTGGCCGGTTAGGCATGGATCCTGAAGTAAGACAATTTAATGGATCAAAAAAGGTAGCACGTTTTGTTTTGGCAACTGATGATGTAAAGAGATCAGGAGATAAACCAACTAAAGAAACGCAATGGCACAATATAGTAATTTGGGGTGGTCAGGCAGACATTGCCGAAAAATATCTTTCAAAAGGAAGAGAGGTAGCTATAGAAGGCAGATTGGTTCACCGTAATTATGAGGATAAAAACGGCAATAAAAAATACGTTACCGAAGTAGTGGTGAATGACCTTGTGTTGTTAGGTCACAAAAAGGATTGATGATGCTTTTTCCGGAACCGTATTATTATCGGTTCCGGTTTACCCTGTTTTTCTGTTCTCAGAAGCTTCATTTTTGGATAATTTGCCTGAAGCCTTTTTCATAGGCAATTTCTCCGGAGTATTAACTTTTGGGTTTTGTGCAGGAGAAAAATGCTGAGCAGCCAGTTCAAGGATTTTTTTATTGCCTGAATACTTTACACCAAAATCATTTAATCCCTCTACTATTTCTTTATAATCCAGGGCATTGTCCATATGCAACAAATGAAAATCTTTTTCATATACTTCCTCTATTACACCTACAGCTTTTTCCAACAAAAAAAGCAATCTGGAATGATGGGCTTCATGCTCATTGCGATTCATCTCCTCTTTTAATGATTGGAAATGACCTTTTAGTGTGAGATCATATAAAGAATTCATGTAAAAAGTGTTTCGTTTAAAAAAATCAGTTTCTTGATTAATTCTTAAACGATCTTTGTAAACTTTTGATTAGATCATCCACATTTATTTTTTCTTCCGGCGATGAAAGTTCCTGGTATTTCAATAATGCATTAACTGAAGCTGAAAATTGATGGTCAAGAGCAAGCACTAATCCCAGGTTATAATAACTACTCGCAAAATAGGGTTCTATTTGTATAGAAATTTCATAATGTAGTTTAGCCAATTTATGATTGCCGGCATCGGCATAAATATTAGCCAGGTTATAGTGCGCCTCGAAGTGTCTGGGATCATGCTTAAGACAACTAGTAAAACAATCAATCGCTTTCACAATATTTCCATTATTGGATTCAATAATTCCCAGGTTACAAAATGCATCAGCTACACAATCGCCTGCTTCTATGGCTCTGGCATACATCATTTTGGATCGTTCATCTCCTTGTTCATCCAAAAGTAGTGCCTCTTCAAATAGGCTGTTGTGGCCCATTTTGATAATCTTGGCACCACCAGGTATCTGATCAAATAAATTAAGCTGCCCGTAATCTTCAAGATTGATCTTCTTCCTCCTGTGGCTAGCTTTCTGATGTCCGAATTTTGAAGGGGTGCTCTCCGGTAGTTTTACTATTTTCGCCATTGCCATCGATGGTTAGTGGATCGCCAGTGTTTTTAACGATTAGATATAAACAAATATACCATTTTTCCCACAACTCTCCTATCACTGATCAATTGCTAAAAACTTTTAAATATGCATACGGAAGTTGAACTGACTTACCCGGTTTTTTTACTTTTAGTTTTCTTTTCGGTTTCTTTTTCCTTTTTACCGGTGGCTTTTTTCATTGGTTTTCTATCTGATCTGGCCTGTTCTATGCTTTGTTTTAATGCCGACATAATATCCACCACTTTTGGTTCGTCTTCCTGAGGAGTTACGATTTCCTTACCTTCTACCTTTGCCATAATAATTTCTTTTAATGCATCGTGGTAACGGTCGGTCATATCAATCTCTTCAAAAGGTTTGGCCATGGAATCAACCAGTGTTTTAGCCAGTTTCAATTGATCTTTGTCGGCTTCTACCCCATTCAATTGAGGTATGGTTTCTATATTTCTAACTTCTCTTGGAAAACGCAGTTTGTACATAATAAGTCCACTTTCCTGAGGATTTAACATTACAAGGCTTTCTTTGTCCCGTAAGACGACCCTTCCAATCCCTACTTTCCCGCTTTCTTTTAAAGTTTGACGCAATAGGGCATATGTTTTAGCTGCCACCTCGCCATCAGGCCCAATAAAATATGGGCTATCATACAAAGTGGCATGTACATCTGTCTGATCAACAAAGGCTTCAATTTCAATTACTCTCGTGCTTTTCAATTTAATCTTATCCAAATCTTCCGGTTCTACAATCACATATTGACCGGGTTCATATTGATATCCTTTTACAATATCCTCAGAAGTTAATTTTTCTCCAGTAATTTTATCTTTTTTCTCATATGTCACCGGATTTTTGGTTTTTTTTGACAACTGGTTGAAACGAATAGTAGATTCAGCTTCTATGGCCGTATAAATACGAACGGGTATGGTAACCAAAGAAAAACGGATATGACCTTTCCAGATAGCACGCATATTTTAAGTAGTTCAATGTGATTAATAATTTTTAACCAGTTATATGTCTTATCAACCTTTTTATACGTCAATTGTTGCCCAATAGGTTCTCTGGGTCCAAATCAGGGCGTAACCTCAGGAAAACCGGTTCGCGATAGGTATTGTTTTCAGTTATTGAAGAAAATTGTATTTCACAGGTTAAAAATGGGCTAATCCATACAGATTGGGCTTCATCTACCGGTCTTTGTTTTACGGGTCTTTTGATTTTATCCCGGGTACTGATTTTCTCGTAAATATCTTTCATCAACTTTTGATTAAAGCCTGTACCTACTTTCCCTTTGTACACCAATTCCCCTCCTTCATAAGCACCCAAATGCAAAGCACCAAACAATTCCTGTCTATCCCCCTTGCCACTCGTATAACCAATTATAATGCTCTCAGCAGATTTCCGTACCTTTATTTTCATCCAAGAGGAAGTTCGTTTGCCAGGTATATATTTGCTGTAAATATCTTTGGCCATGATGCCTTCCATGTTCAAGCTTTTAGCTGCTTCAAACAATTCTTTACCCTCTTTCAATGCTTCACTAAACCTGAAAGGTGTATTTTTTTTGATGATATCTTCCAGCCATTCACGACGCTTAAATAACGGCTCATTGACCAATGAACGACCATCTAAAAACAAACAATCAAATAGGTAACAGTGGGCTGGAATCTTGGATTTTAAGCGATTGATATTGTCTTCACCCTTTGATTTTAACCGTTGAATTACTTTATGAAAATTAGGTTTTCCATCAGCATCCGTGCAAACGATTTCTCCATCGAAAAGCCCATTGGTGGCACGTAAAGCCTCTGGCACAACAAGTTCAGGGAAACAGGCTGATATATCATTGCCATTTCTGCTTCTAATGGTCATCTTTCCTTCGTCAAGGGTAAATAGTGCTCTGATGCCATCCCATTTTACTTCATAGTGAATATGCTCTCCCTCAGGAATATCTTCTACCAATTCTGCCAGCATGGGTGCTACAGATTTATTTAACCAGTCGATCTGAGCATTGTCCACCCTTTCCAACAACCATTCTTTGTCCTTGGTATGATGCATCCTGTACTCCGCTTCTAATTGCTTTCCGTGTAAAGAAAAATAGAATCCATCTTTTTTCTTTTTGGTATACTCGTATTTGCCTGTGGCATAAACCCACATATTGCCTGCACCGTATTCTCCTTTTGGAATCGCACCATTGAAGGTGAGGTATTCCAAAGGATGATCTTCTGTTTGTACAGCCAGTCTTTTTATCCCGGGTCTTTGGGGCATTCCCTTGGGAACAGCCCAGGATTTCAGCACCCCATCCTCTTCGAGCCTAAGATCATAGTGAAGCCGGGTAGCATGGTGCCGGTGTACAACAAAGGAATTGCCAGTCGCTTCTATTAATTCACCTACCGGTTCGGTAGTTTTTTCGAAATCACGTTTTTTGGCATATTCTCTTAATTGTTCAGGAGTTTTGTATTTTTTGGAAGGCGGAGGTTTATTCCCTAAAGTTTTTTTTGGTCGTTGGGTATGAATAGGTACTGAAAAAGAAGCTATTCCCTCCCAGGCATCCCCTTCGTTTATTACCTTTTCAACCGCATTATAAATATTATAATCCAATGGGCTGGTAGCTGATTTCAGTTCGTCCCAAGTTAACGGCATGGAAACTGGTGCACCTACCCTTCCCCTAATACTATAGGGCGATACGATAGTTTGTGATGGTCTGTTCCTGTAAATATCTATTAAAACCCTCCCCTTTCTTGCATCTTTTTTGATATTAAGGGTCGTCTCCGGATGATCCTCGATAAAGGGTTTAACCATATCTGATGCTGCTTCAAACACAGTATGAAAATCCCATTTTATTTCAACGGGTATTACAATATGAATGCCCTTTCCTCCTGTAGTTTTGGCAAAAGGCACATATCCATAAGATTCTGAATGCGATTTTAACTGCATTGCAATTTCAACCACCTTAGTGAATGGATAACCTTCAGGAGGATCAATATCCAGAACAAAATAATCTGGTTTGTCAAAATCCGGTTTGTGGGAGTGGATCTGATGCATTTCCAAACAAGCCAAATTGGATAGCCATACTAAAACTGCTTCTTCAGTAGCCATCATGTACTCTATTTTTTCTTCCCCACTCCCTAAACGTGCATATTCAATCCATTCAGGAGCCCAGTCCGGACGATTTTTCTGAAAAAAACTTTCCCCATGAATACCTTCCGGAAAACGAATAAGTGATAATGCACGACCTTTGATATGGTGCAGTATGGTAGGGGCTATTTGCAAATAATATTGTACAACTTCAGCTTTAACCAACCCGTCTTCAGGAAAAAGAATTTTACTTAAGTTGGAAAGTTCAAGTCGGCGTTTGCCCACCTGCACAAATTGGGAAGTTCTTTTAGCCATATATTAAAATTGCTTCCATATAAATAGATCATGGCCTCATAATGTTTGCAATTGAGCGGTAATTAGATTGCTACTGTTATAATCTTTTTAAAATATTGAGTGATTTTTTGCCCCGGCTTACAAATCCCGCCGAACCAAAAGGCAATTGATCTTCTATGGCTATTTGTAATTCTTGTTTCAATTCTGGTAAATGTTTACAGATATTTACCAAAACGGTCATGGCAAATACTCGAATGGCTATCGGTTTTTTTGGTGAAGTCAGATATTGATAACCAATTTCCCAAACCTCACCCCAATATTTTTCCGGAAGTGCTACAAATTGAAAAGTCCGGAGAATATTCCGTGTAAGTGCATCATTTACCTGATGTTTTAGACATTGAATCATTTTTTCTATGTAAGGATCAAGCAGGTAGGAATTAATTAAAACGCATAAACCTACTACCATAGAAGCTTTATGACTTAAAAAAGTATTATCACTAAAGAAATAATGCATCAATTCATTAAATCTTTGTCGATCTGCACCAATGAATTCTGCAACACGAAGGGATTGTGTTTTTGATTGAATTTTAATTAACTCCTCTTCAACTATCATCATATACAAATATAAGTTAAAGATGATCACTGAGAATACCCAATAGTGTTGAATTATTCTTCATAATGTAGAGATTATCAGCTTGTTCGATTGAAACAAGCCTTCAAATGGCCCATACAGGCAGGTTTTAAAAGTTGGCATCATTTTGTTATACCTGTTACACATAGTAAAAACTTAAACTTAAATTTTTTTTAATATGAAAAAGATAGCATTAATTTTAACAGGAGCATTTTTAAGTGTATCAACCGTAGGAAGTTTCGCCAGTGTTAGCGATAATGTAGCAGTAGAAAGCAAAATTTTCGACGGAAAAAAGACTAAAGTAGAACAAAGTGAACTACCTCAGGAAATCATTGACGGTTTAGAAGGTAGCGAATATCAAAGCTGGGAAATTCAGGAAGCCTATAAAGTAGAAGACGAAATGACTAGTGCAGTTCATTATGAACTACAATTAGCAAGTTCTGAAGACGCTTCTATGATTAAGAGTGTAACATTTACTGAATCAGGTGAAATTCTTACTGAACAAGATGCGGAGCTAGGACAATTTGAAGAAGCTGCTCCACAAGAAGATATTAATCAGGAAGTTGAACCATCTTTAGAAGAAGGTTCTGAAAGTACTGAACCTGGAACAGAAGTTCCAGCTGAACAGTACTAAAATCTAACAATCTCAAAAAAACCCTGTGACTAACCGTTGCAGGGTTTTTTTTGTTCTTTGTTTTTTTCTAGGGCCTTATTTCATTCCACTATGGTACGATTAAGGTTCAGGGATCTGATTAATATGCCTGTAGTGGTAACTTATTTCAATTCCACTATGGTACGATTAAGGTATGAAGTTCAAAAGGTATTTGTTGTTGATGCTTTAATTTCAATTCCACTATGGTACGATTAAGGTGTACCACTCCCTAAACAGACAGGCCCCAATCCCCATTTCAATTCCACTATGGTACGATTAAGGTGGAAAGCGCAGCCGATCCCATCTTCCGAAAGTTCATTTCAATTCCACTATGGTACGATTAAGGTTCATACTTCAACGCGTTAAACCCGCGCGGAACGTATTTCAATTCCACTATGGTACGATTAAGGTATCAATTTTGTTACAATTGACGAAAAGCGCAATTGCATTTCAATTCCACTATGGTACGATTAAGGTAAACAACATTAGCAGAACAACCGAGATTAATTAAATTTCAATTCCACTATGGTACGATTAAGGTAAAATATGTCTTCTCTTGTTTCATAGGTTAAATTAGATTTCAATTCCACTATGGTACGATTAAGGTTACACATTGAGCGTGAAGAATGAGCTTGATGGCATATTTCAATTCCACTATGGTACGATTAAGGTTGGCAGTTCAACCAGAACAAATGTTCCTTTTGATGATTTCAATTCCACTATGGTACGATTAAGGTTATGAAGATAATGGAAGAATTTTTACCGGTGTGCAATTTCAATTCCACTATGGTACGATTAAGGTTAAAT
>JAEWLI010000092.1 GCA_023393375.1 Bacteroidota bacterium | reverse complement strand
AGGCCATATCCCGCACTTTTTTACCTGTAAAGTTGTGAACTGGATAGATGTTTTGTTGGTAGGGCACTGGTGTACAAGGATATCATTGTAGATTCCGATTATATTTACTTGATCATGAGTCAGGGGTATTAAAGTTTGATTGGAGCAGATTTGTAGGTTAAAATTGAGAGATAAACCAGACAGGAACCTTCACTCATAAATATCCTTTCTATGTCCCAGAGCAATGATCTCAACTGTGAGGATATTGTTGTAAATATCATAGATGATCCTGTAAGTTCCTTTGCGGATGCGGTAACCGTTCCGTCCTTTGAGCTTTTTGTATCCATGAGGTTTTGGGTTAAAGGCAAGACCTTGTATGGCATCAATGAGAGGATTAGCAATATGGTCCGGCAGCTTGTCAAGCTGCTTTTGGGCAGTCCTGGAAATGACCAGCTTATATTCAGGCATCTTTTTTCTTACGCTTTTTAAGGTACTCAGCGAAAGGAAGCGTTTCTTCCTTCCTGGCCTTCACTTCATCATAAAGCTTGATATCCTCCATTTCCTCAAGATCATCCAGCATTTTTTGATAGTCTTCTATGGGCAGTATCACTGCCAGTTTATTGCCATGGTCATCGGTTATAAATTGAGTTTTCATGATTTTTAAGGTATTTGAATCCCACATTAATAAAAAAGCATGTTTTCACCTGTTTTTCAGTATTCGCATTTACCAATAATAACAAAAATACACAACAAAAAGGTAATAGAATGAGAAATAATTCTGATGTTGGTATTGATAGCGTAATATCATAGGATTTCTTAACAACAGTGATGGTACCTTTACGGGTTACGGTTTGGGTTTGATTCCCCTATCCGATGGCTCTATCGCATTGGGAGATATCAACCACGATGGCCTCATAGATGTTTTTATTCATGGTCACGATGGCACGAACCGAACGGCCCACCTATACTTGAACGCCGGCAATGGTATTTTCAATCTTTCTTCAACCCCTTTTATCGGGTTGGCTTATGGTACCAGTATTTTAGCCGATCTGGACAATGATGGCGACCCGGACCTGGTATACAATGGTCGCGATGCTGCAGGAGTGGCACATACACTGATGTATATAAACAATGGTGACGCTACATTTACACAAGTTCAAGCTAATGTTTAGAAAGGTATTATATATCCTATGGGTTATTTTCCTGGCGACCCCTGCGTTACTTGGCGGGCCAATTGAAAAGGAATTGGAAGAATACCATAAGGAAGGCGTAAGACAATTAAAAGAGCTGATACGATCCAATGAATGGAATGATGCCCACGGATTGAGCCATCAAAACAATTATATTTTCAGTTTTGAAAGAAAAGACAAATGGCTGAAGGAACGAAAAGAGGATGGATCAAAAGAATATTTACTGAGCGATAATGAGTATGACGAGATCAATAATGTACTGCAGGCATATAACACCAAACCTGATGTAACCAACCTGTACGTGTGCCTGGTAAATGAATGGCCCATAGCACTTATCAAGAAGATGGACGAATCCATCACTTCAACCAGCGAATGGACTCCTTATACCGTGGAAATAGAAAAAAAAGAAATAGTAGATCGTTTTAATGGATTGATAGATGGTATTGTCAAAGAAGCACTGAAAGATTATCCAAATAGCTCAACCTTTGCAGTTGCCAAATTTATAGGAAATTACTTGGATACGGATGGTAAAGTTAAATATCAACATGGATATTTGAGGCAGTTGAAGCTTAAACCATCAGTACCGAACAGAGAAAACATCAAACCGTCATTGGTTCCGATAGCGAAGAGCATATTCTTCGATAGATTAAAAAAGAATGTAGAAAGCATTATTAACGAATTAAATGAAAAGCAGGAGCTGGTTAACGATGCCATTCTGGCCCAAATAGAAAATAAACCCGCTACGGATTTAGTTTTACCACCCCAATTGGTAAAAGAAAGTTTCCAAATTGTGGAGCACTTGAAAGTAGTTAGTGGCGAAGAAGCCGCTTTACTGTTAAAATCCGAGGTCGAGGATTTTGCGAAGGTCTTAAAAGATGGGCTGAGCCAATATCCTCACGAAAAAGCAAGAAAATACAAAGACGATGAATATTATCACATACTGAATATTGACAAGCTCTTTTCGTTTCAGTTTTTCGGCGAAAATAAAAAGGGATACAGAGTTTTAGAAGATAGGTTAAGATATTTATATGAGGAAGAAAATGTAGAAGTCTATGCCGTATACAAAGAAGTCGATTTTGTATTCGATGACCCAAATACATTTGCCGCTAATGTCCTGAATTCCATAAAGGACAAAATAGGCAACAGAAAAGTCGTTTTGGTAACCATTCCCTATTGTTACCCCAAGAAATCCATTACTGGTGTTCGAGCACAATATGTAATGCCGGGCCTTGCAGCTACCCACAGTAATATTTTAGACAAGGGGGTCATTGATGGTCATCCATTTGAGAATACGTTTCAATTATTATATAGTGTTTATTCGAACCTGGAAAAACCATGCAGGATATACTATGCGATATTACAAGCAGACGGCACACCGATTTTTTCGGTTGAGGATCTCGGACGCAAAAGAAATTACCCCTTTATCAATGGGGTATATTATCTTGTGAACCCCGGCATCCAAACTGTCAGGAGTTTGCCCGCACCTTATTTGAAGACATACCTTGATGGCAATTTACACAGTGACCATGATAATTCACCGGACCCTGTTTTATGGAATGAACGTAACAAGTATAATGGCCAGCCCCAGTTAGAAGTATCAGAAGCCTGGAGCCAATATTATCTGGACAGGTATCAATACAATATAACTAGACAATCGCTGATTGATGAATATAATGTCAACAAACCGAACCGGTCTTGGGAAAAAGCGAGCAACAACATCAAAGAAAAGTATATACCTGATTATTATATGGCCTATGGCATACACATGGTCTTTCAAGAGTCGGGAATGATCAAGTTTTTGCATTCGGTAAACGAGCTTATGATCAGCGAAGGTGAATTTTCCCAACTGGGACTTGGGGTGTTATTCCAATTTCAGGCTTATAAAAATCTGCATACGGTTTTGGGGGGAAGTCCGCTGAGTTATGCTGATATTGCCTATGATTTCGAGGTAAGCAGTGTTTTGAATAGCATAGTGTTTTTGACCATCGATATTGTCGGATTAATACCCGGGGTAGATCAGATTGCCGATGCGGTGGGTGTGGGTTACTCATGGCTTGTCGGCGACCAGAACAATGCCAATGCCTATTTGATCGGTCTTGCAGTAATGGGAGGCGGCACTTTGGTTGTTAAAGGAGTGCAGAAATATGGCAAACATATTTATAAAGGGACAATATATGTGTTGGATGCCACGGGCAAGGTGGTAAGAAAAATCAGTGCTTCTTCTGAAAAGCGCATCGCCCAATTGGCCAATTTATTTAATGTATCCGATGATTTTATTCCAGCCTCTCAATTGTCACAATTGGAAGGAATGATCAACAATGGGCAAGTGGATCGGCGTATTTTAAGGGAAATATTAAATGAACCGACAGAAGCGGGAAGGATTACAAAAATAAAAGATACCTTTGCTGGGAAAAACGTTCTTTCAAAAGTTGATGATGGAATTGGCACGGCAACGAGCGGCGTGGGAATGTTCAAAAGAGCAACGAGGCTGAGTGACGAAACCATAGAAGTACTCGCCAAACGTGTTGATGATCTAAAACTGTCCCCAAATCAAATAGATGCATTGGTCGACGATCTTATAAATGGATCGGACGATTTTGTGAGGGCAATAACCAGAAACAAAGGAGAGTTGGTAGAGGCGTGGAGTGCAGTAAGCAAACACCCCAATATTAGCAAGCATATTCCGTCACTAGAGAAAGTATCAGACCTTTTAAATGATGCCGATTTTATGGGCAAGTTGCCCAATGGAAGGGCTGATTTGGACGGGATCATTGATGCAGTAAAGAACCCATTAAATGGAGGTGGTGCACATAAACTAGTAAAGTTGGCTGACCATCTGGAGAACGTAAAACAGGTTGTGAAGAAACATTCCGGGGCAGAAGGTTTTGACAAGCTCATGACCGATTTAAAGAACCCTGCCTTTGCCATGCAGGACGGAGTTACGCACATGCTCAACGATGTGAAGAACTTCGCAAGTGGAAAGGTTAAGAAATTCGATTACGAGTTTAATGGTGATGGGGTGGTTTGTACCAAATGTCGTTTTGACGTAGAACTGGATGCAAGTGCTGGGGATCTCAAATTAATTGAATATAAGAGTTGGAGTTTGGAGAACATACCAAATCTTTCAGCACGTCAGATGACGGAATATTTTAGAGGAATTGATAATATCAGCGAAATGAAGTACGTCTTTAATAAGTTAAAGACACCTGATCTAGGAGCAATAAAAACTCAAATGAAGTCTGTCTTTTCTGGTAATGCTCCTGATATTTTTCAATCAATGAAAACCACTCTAAAATCAGATTTGGGAGCAGATAACTTACCAGACTTTTTGGATTTAGTAAATGATACCAATTCTAAGCTGTATAACTTTATTGATATTAAGTGATGATGAAGTTTTTAGAGAAAATTAGTGGTGTTAAGGATTTTTCGATATTCGACAACAACCTCATTTATTTATCAGATGAATGTAAAATTCCATACCTGCCAAATATAGATATTGAGAATGTAGTTACTGATAAGAAATACCCTGGTGATGTTTTCATAATTAATAGTTTTCTTGTTTGGCAAGACATGTATGGTAAGTCCTTAATATACGATTTAAGGAGTAATGAGATACTTTTTAAAAACTCGAAAGATGATGAAGTATATACCTTTAGGCGAGTTGATTTAATCCATAAGAACTTGATAGTTGCAAATAGGAGGATAAACGGTCAAAAGGAGTTGTGTTTTTATGATATTAACAACAGGAGTTTTGAGCCAGTAAATCGAGAAATCCAAGTTTCTATAGATGGTGGAGAATTGATGTTGAATATTGATAAAGAATCCGAAACTTTAGCGAGTATCGATCTAGAAGGCAAAGAGCATTGGAGTTTTTCTGTGTCTGGGAAGTATGTTGACATAAGAGGAGATGAAAAGCAAACCACTTATATGGGTGCTTTAGGTACTTACAATGGTATTTTGTGGGTTTGGCTAAGTTCGGGAGAATTGATTGGGCTTGATGAGAAAACTGGTGAACTAGTGAAAAAAATCGGATTAGAAACTTCAAATGATACCCAAGAGTTCAAATTTGGAGGGGCTATGCAGATAGATGCCAATACAGCCTTATTGATTGGCTTGTGGAGTAAGTATTATATTGAGGTTGATCTAAATGATGTGAGTTTGCCAGTAAAGTATACTGATTTGTCAGAAAGTTTAGAATCGGCTTCTATGTCAATTAGTTATAGGTCACATACTTTTCCTTTTGACTCTAAATCAATTTACTTCTGCGATGACAGACAAGGAAAGATCGGGGTATTTGACCGAGATAAAAAGGAAGTTATTTGGAGTTATGAGCTGGATATGGAGCGAGATGGAATAGCCCAAATCCTTGAAATGAAATACGCTAACAATCGATGGTATGTGTTAGACCGGAATGATACTCTCCACATTTTTGAGCGGATATTATGAACTTCTTAACAATTCTATATTACCTTCTTTTCTTTATTGCTTTAGGGTTGTATTCAGTGCCAACTAGTCCTGAAGCTATCGGTAACGAAAGAAATATTTCCTCTTCACAAACTGGTTTGTCGGAAGTATCGGTCAATTCGAAAGTAAGTTTCTTTTTAAGTAAACTTTCTGTTCAGCAGATTTCAGAAATCAGGACAAGAAAAGTCAGAAATATTTCTGATGAAACTAGAAGACTTCTGAAGTCAGATAACCTCAAACTTGTTATTTCTGAAAAAAAATGGCTTAGCTTACTTTACTTAAAAGAAAATTTAGAGCTAACAATCGATCAAAAAGGGCTTATTCTGTCCCAAGAACAACTAAATTTTTTCAAGCATGTAGAGTTGGTCGATAGTTGGAAAAGGCTGAATGATTGGAAAAGGTCTAACCTAAAAAAGAATATTCCAACTTTGGAATCGCTTCAAAAAATCACAAATTCAGAAAAGTTAAAAGGTGTATTTGATGATAACTTTTTGAAGGCTCTTTCCGATGTTCAGAAAAATGCGGGTACAGGTTCAGTACCCTCTATGAAGGATTTATTTGACAATATTGAAAGTGCTTTTAAAGAACTTGACCTGAGTAAAATTGAAGGACTGGATTTGCTAAAGAACGAGCTTAAACGCACGGACTATGGCAAGATTATTGGAGCAAACTGGACTCTTGAGTATATGGGTAAAAATCCTGATATTTTTAAAAGGTTTAATAAAATAGTGTTTGAATCAGTTGAAAAAATAGATGAAGTTACAGGGTCTATTATTCGTAGGGTTGACGTTAAAGCTACAAAAGGAGCACAGAACGTATTCTTTGAATTTAAATCAATTCAGCCACCATTACCACCTAAGGGATTTGCTGAACAGTTTGTTAAAGATTTAAAACTTGCCGATGTTGCTTCCTTAGAACAGCTAAAATGGGTTTTTGATGGAAAGAAAGTTAATTCCTTGGTACAAAAAGATTTTGTTGATACACTGGTGCCAGTTAAAAATGAACTGTTTAGTAGTAAAGCAAAAGGATTGTTTGAGAAAACTTTAGGAGAAAGCTTTCTCGATGCCGACGATTTAATCAGTGCTATTAGAAGTAAAGATGGATGGTTTAAACAAGTATTTCAAATAATAGAATGAAGTTTAAAGAATTAGTATCTATAAAGGAAGTTGAAAGTGTTTCACTTGCAGAAAGAATAGTTTTTAAAGCTAAAACAGGAGGGCTTCATTATTTGACTAAAGATGGAGGCTTTTCAAAGATAATTGAATCTGTTTATGATTATAAAGCGGTAAAAGACGAGATTTATTTTCAGGAAGAAAATTTAAAGAAGTTAAGCCGATTTAAGGCTAATTGTGAAGCAATAGAAATTTTAGATGGTGAATTCTCTCTAAGGGGAGCATTTTTAATAAATGAGAATGTTATATATGTTCTTGGAAAGAATCACGGTAAGAAGTCTATATGGATAATTGATAGAAAAAGCTTAAAAGTACGAGATGTTGTAGAGTATACAACATTTCCTTTTTTAAATGTTGATGAAAAAAAGGAGATTTTTAAAAGAAACAATTATATTCTCTGTACTAATTTATTAACAGAAGAGGTTTTTTGGTCATACCAATTACCAGAAAATGAAAAGTTAATTGGGGAAATGTACTTTCACAAAGGAGTTTTAGTATTTGCTACCATGGAAGGAGAAGTAAATGAAGATAAAATTTTTTTGTATGGGGTAGATGTTAATACCGGGAAACTCCTATATAAAAGAGAAGGAGCTTTCCATTACTATCAAAAACAACCTGAAACAGGTTTCTTGTTTGGGTTTGGTCATGGCTTTTATGAAGTTACAAATCCTATAACAGGCGAAAAAATAGTTGAGAAAAAGCTAACAGATGAGCTTTGGGTGTCTCAGCACATGAATTTTCTTGGGCCAGATGGGCTTTATTTTATAGGAGGCAATCATACCAATATGGGCATGTTTATTAGTAAGTTCGGTAAAATCAACATAGAAACACATCAAATTGATTTTGTTCAGAATCTTGATGTGAAAGAGGGTGTAAAAGCAGATGCACCAATTTACTATGAAGGAAAGCTTTACATTAAAGACAGCGAAAATGTTTTGCACATCTATGAAAATACTTAAGCCAGGTTTAAGCTTGGCTTTTCACAAAATAGATTGAATCTTTCTTTTGAAGTAAGAAGCAGTAGATAAAACCAGTTTAGAATAAACGCTATTGCTCAATTGCAGTTTATTGCAAATAAAAAACTACCACAACAAAATGAGAACATATATTTCCCTCTTCCTGTTACTGCTGGCATATCCTGTTACAAGCCAGTCATTGGTAAAAAATGACATTCACACCCTGCCTGCTGTGGGTCGGGGGGATATGAAATGGTTCGATGCCAACCTGGATGGTCTGCCTGATGTGGTGATCACCGGGATCGATGACAATAGCCAACGGGTAGCCGATGTATTTCGCAACAATGGTGATGGTACCTTTACCGGTTACGGTTCAGGTTTGGTTCCTGTATCCGATGGTTCTATTGCACTTGGAGATATCAACAACAATGGCCTAATCGATGTTTTTATTCATGGTCACGATGGCACGAACAGAACCGCTCGCCTATACCTGAACGCAGGCAACGGTATTTTCAATCTATCTTCAAACCCGTTTATCGGATTGGCTTATGGAACCGGTATTATGGCCGATCTGGACAATGATGGCGACCTGGACCTGGTATACAATGGCCGCGATGCCGCAGGGGTGGCACATACCCTCGTTTATATAAACAATGGTGACGCTACATTTACACAAGTTCACGCTAATGTTTAGAAAAGTAATTACTGACAAAGTTGGGTTTAAAAATTTATTCAATGAGTTCAAAAATTGGCGTTCTATTCCACCCCAAAGGTATAGCTCTTTTTCAAAACAGTTTACTGGGTACATAACAAATAGAAATATAGGAGAATTTTCATATTTTTTTAAAAAAGGTGTTGATGGAAATGGATTTAATAACCTTTCGGAGTTAAAAGATGAAGTTATAAATGCATTTTCCTCATCAGCAGGAAGAACTGAACTATCCAATATTCCATTAATAAGAGTTAGTGAAATTGTTGGTGATAATAGAATACTGGAAACACAAAAAGTACAGACTCTTATCAAGTATATTGAAGATATAGACAATTTTGAGGACATTTTCAAACTTATAGATTAATGGAGTTAAGAAAAGAATATAAGAATGTGATTAGCTTTCAAGTACTTAGTAATCACTTATTTGTACTAGATACAAATCGCAATTATTCAAATATAATGAAAATTGATAATAATACAGAAGAAGTTGTATGGCAACAGGGATTTGAGCAATATATTTATGAATTTGTTTTATTAGGAAATAAGATTTATGCGACGACAGGAATTGAACCACAAAAAACCTTTGTTCTATCCAGTATATCAGGTGATATTTTAGATGATAATTTTAAAGCAGTTTTACACCTTCCCTTGTTCAGCAAGAGTAATGAAAGGTTTATTTGTTTTGCAACCTACAATGGTGAAAATGTTGATCTAAGATTTACAAAGGATTTAATAGAAATAGAAGTTGTAGGTAATAAAGATTTCAGCGTTACAAAAAGGCTGAATGAAAATTACTATTTAAATCTACAAAAAGAGATTGTTCACATACTTGATTATGCAAAACACAATATCATTTTTCAATTAAATTTATCGGATGTTATCAGAGACAGCTATTCACATACTTTAACAGTCAAATCCAAAGTATACCATGTTGAATTACAACACGATGTCCTTGTAATGGGAGTGAGTGACTTAAAAAATTACAAAAGATATCTTTTTGGGATATCATTAGAAAGTGGTAAAATGAAGTGGCATCATCAAAATTACAACAATTTCGAATTACACAATGGCAAGATTTACAATATTGAGTTTTACGGTCTATACAGGGTGTTAAATCCAGAAAATGGAGAGGTAGAACAGGAAGCAGATTTACAGGAAGAGTTTAAAAGGATGGAAATAAACTGTGAGCACCGATTTAATGTGACAGATACTCATATATATTTTAAGAATTCTATTAAAGGAAAGTTTGGCATATTAAATACAAAAACTCTTAAAATAGAGGAAGTTCAGCAATTGCCAGAAAACAATACCATGAGTACAGAAGAATTCCCAATCCGTGTGGGTAATCGGTTATTTGTTCGGAGTGCGCCTCAGAATAAATTATTTATCTATCAATTGGATTAATAGAATCTTTTGAAGTACATTATATGCAGTAAAAAATGCATATATAACAACCACAACAAAATGAGAACATATATTTCCCTCTTCCTGTTACTGCTGGCATATCCTGTTACAAGCCAACCATTGGTAAAAAATGACATCCACAACTTACCTGCTGTAGGTCGGGGGGATATGAAATGGTTTGATGTCAACCTGGATGGTCTGTATGATGTGGTGATTACAGGAATCGATGACAATAGCCAACGGGTGGCCGATGTATTTCGCAACAACGGTGATGATACCTTTACCGGTTACGGCTCAGGTTTGGTTCCTGTATCAGATGGCTCTATCGCATTGGGAGATATCAACCACGATGGCCTGATCGATTGGATGACATTATCGAGTATCTTGAAAATGCATGGTCGGAAAGAGAGATCGGTCGTTTTTTTTAGCCGTTTGGAAGAATGCCTTGAAAGAATCAAAGAAGCCCCTCATCCTCAAAAGGAGTCGTTAAGAAAACCAAGGGCCAAAGAATACCAACACTCCCCACAAACCACTATTTTTTATGTTTTACGATGAGAAGGCAATCAACATCCTAAGGATATCGATGAACATTAAAAATCCGGGTAACCTATATTCCCTCCTAAAACGTATTTTTAATGCCTTGCCTAGCTAATTCTGCACTCTAAATTTAAGCAGGCAGGAATCTTCAACATAAGTATTTTTAAACACTACAATATTCACTAAATTCGGAGCAGAACTATTCTTTTTTACCCATTTTTGCCTTTTCAAAACAAATGATCCTTGGATTCACTGACGCAATTTGTATTAGGGGCTGCCGTGGGCGAAGCTGTAGCCGGGAAAAAGGTCGGCAATAAAGCCATTATCTGGGGCGGGGTAGCAGGTACCATTCCCGATCTGGATATTTTTGCCAATTTTTTTATGGACATCGTGGCTGCCAATGCTTTTCATCGAACCGTCACGCATTCACTGCTATTCAGCATTCTCCTGGCACCGTTATTGGGATGGATATTGACCCGCATTTATCGAAACAAGGATGCCACCTTTTCCGATTGGACATGGTTGTTTTTTCTTGGATTCACCACCCACATCCTGCTCGATTGTTTCACTACCTGGGGTACAATGGTATTTTGGCCGTTTAGTGATTACCGCGTAGCTTACAAAAGTATTTTCGTGATTGACCCATTGTACACTTTGCCTCTTTTGATCACGGTAGTTTGGGTATTATTTGTACCAAAACTTCATAAAAAAAGAAGAGATTTGATTGCTTTTGGTCTTGCCTTAAGTTCTGTGTATTTGATAATTACTTTGTTGGTGAAAGCTCACATCAACCAGGTGTTTGAGGCATCTTTTGAAAAACAAAATCTGGAAATCCTGCGGTATGATACCAGGCCAGCACCATTTAATATCATCCTGTGGACATCAACAGCTGAGGTTAAGGACGGGTATTACATCAGTTATTATTCTCTTTTGGATAAAAATCCGTTCATCGATTTTCAATATTTCCCTAAAAACAGAAACCTCCTTTCTGATATTGAGAATAATGATAAAGTACAAACGCTTATCAACCTCTCGGAAGGATGGTATACTGTAGAACCTGCATCGCCAGGGTTCATATTAAACGATCTCAGGTTTGGGCAAATGGCAGGATTGAAAGATGGTAACAGCAGTTTTTCATTTTCCTACCAAATTTATTTAGAAAATGGAGATTGGGTAGTAGAAGAAATCGAACGGGATATTGACGAAGCGAAAAAAATGGTAGGCTCTCTTTTTCAAAGGATATTGGGGAAACGGGATTAAACATGATCCAAACAACCTCTTTGATATTTTACTTTTTTAGTTGAAATTCCAATAACAAGTATTATACTATGGATTAGGGAAGTAGGCTTTTGTCAATCCTAAAGGGAAGGGACAGGTCTAAAGTGAAAAGGACAGGTCTAAAGTGGAAGGGAAGGGTCAAAAGTGGAAGGGGAGCATTCGAAAGTAGAAGGGAAGGGATAAAAACAGCTAAACATCATGGTAAAATACAAAAAATGAACAAAAAAGCCGAAAGGGACGCATCAAACTGGAAGGGAAGGCATGAAAGTGGAAGGGGAGATTGGGAAAGTACAAATTTAGCTGGGAGTTGGGGAGATGTTGAGTTGGGGAGTTGAGGAAATAGCTCGTAGGTCATAGCAAAATGTAGTGTTGGATAATTGAAATGTTGAGAAGTTGGAGAGTTGGAAGAATACTCCTTGTTTGTTGGTAGTGTAAAGAATATTGTGTAAATCCTATTAAAGAAGCTGTATTAGGAAAGGTTTCCCTGAGGGGGGTACCCCCCTCGGGGAAAAATTCGAAAATTATTTTTAACTTTCCTAATTAAGTACAAAAATGACAGACAACAAAAAATTAGAGATCCCCAAGGACTTCTTCAAACAGTTCAAGAGCAAAGAAGAATTCCACCAATTTTT
>JAEWLI010000235.1 GCA_023393375.1 Bacteroidota bacterium | reverse complement strand
GGAGAGGATTGGCCGCATCAAACAAAAGCACAATCGGGTAAGTGGAAGATATAATATTACCCTGGGCCAAAAAGATGGGAAAGCCACTGATATGCAATGGAAGATAAAAGAAAACCCGGTAAAGGATGAAAAAGAAAATGGGGTGTATTTTATTCGTAGCTCATATAAAAACACATCGGAAGAAGAGCTTTGGGATATTTACAACACCATCCGCGAAGTGGAGTCAACATTTAGGTGCCTGAAAACAGACCTACAAATGCGGCCGGTATACCATCAAAATGATCAGCGTATTGAAGCCCATCTTTACCTTACTATATTGGCTTACCAGTTGGTAAACACGATCCGGCACATGCTGGAAAAAAACAATATCAGATATGATTGGCAAAATATCTTGCGGATCATGTCCACCCAAACGGTTCAGACCATAAAAATACCAACCGACAAGAAAAACATCCACCTGAGAAAACCGGCAAAACCCATAAAGGAGGTGCAGGATATTTATAAGGCAACCGGCTGTATTGATACACAAAGGTCAATAAAAAAATATGTAGTGTACCACTAAAAAACGTATGTCGCTATGTATCAGTAAGTTATACTCTATAAATGCCAACTTGGGTTAAGCTGGATGATGGTGATAAAATAATTATAGATGAAAGCAACTGCAAAGAAGAAATATTTTCTTTAGCTGCTGAGATTAGTATTTTTACAAAAAAATTAATTGTTAGGATAGACAAAAAATAAATTACCAACATAATCGAGTGATCAGGCTCATCAACTTTGCCAGAGGAGAAGCAGTCTTAAATCTTAATAGCTACTTTGCCCACCAGATGACCTTCTTCTGCGATTTGGTAGGCATCGCTGGTATGCTCCAGGTCAAATACTTCATGAATGAATGGCCGGATCTTTTGATCTTCTACCAAAGTGGCTAATTCTTTTAAGTCTTTAGGGTTTACCCTGGTAAGATAGAATTTTAGTTTTTGGGAAGTAAAAATAGTATAGATCCAGGCCAATATATTTTCAGGAAGAGGTCTGAATGCTATCATGACCCCGTTTTTGTTTAATTTTGACTTCATCCGCTTAAAATTGATATTGCCAATTGGATCAAGAATGATATCATAGGTGCCGGGAATTTCAAAAACATCCTCCTTTTTATAATCGATTACCTTATCCGCTCCTAATTTTTTGGCTTGATCAATTTTATTGGTACTGCAAATCCCGGTTACTGAAGCAGATTGTGCTTTACAATACTGCACAGCAAAATGACCCACACCACCACAACAAGCATTTATTAACACGGAATGCCCTTTTTGGATTTTACCTTTATATTTCATGGTTTGCAATGCAGTAAGACCTGCCAGTGGTAGAGCTGCTGCTTCATGGAAAGGCATATTCTTAGGTTTTCGACCCATCTCATGATTCTTTACTATTGCAAATTCAGCATGTGCACCACCTTTCACAGGATTTATCATGCCATATACCTCATCGCCATGTTGATAATGAGCAATATTGGATGCTCGTACGATTCCTGAAAAGTCAGACCCTGCCTGTTTTGGGAAGCGAAATCCGGATATTGGTTTTAAATTCCCTCTCCTTATTTTCCAATCTACCGGGTTTACTGATGATCCTTTAATTTCAACAAGTGCTTCTCCTGCTTTCGGTTTTGGGATATCCATCTCCTGGATTTTTAATTCCCGGTGACTACCATATTTCTCATATACAATTGCTTTCATAGGCCTGTTCGGTGTTGTCATATTGAAACAACACGTATGATGATGATAGGGTTATTCAATTGTGGATTTGCCGAAAATCCCGTTCGGTCATCAATTATTTCCCAAAAAGTTGGACTACTATTCTGCGGGACCGGGGACGTGTATCAAAATCAATAAACACTATCTGTTGCCATGTGTCAAGGATTAATTGGCTATCCTGAAAAGGAACTGATATATGGGTGCCCATAAGTGTGGAACGCAGATGTGCAGCACCGTTATCATCATTCCATGTGTCATTGTGCTTATAGTTTATGCCATAAGGGGCTATTTTCTCAAACATACCTGAAATATCATGATTTACTAATCCTGGCTCGAACTCCACAGTGGATAGCCCCGTGGTTGAGCCAATGGCAAAAAGTTGTGCAAACCCTTCTGTAAGTCCTGAAACATCTAATTCATGAATTACTTTATTGGTAATATCAATAATATCTGTTTTTCCTTTGGTCTGTAATTCAATAAAGCGGGTAAGTATTTCCATGAGTGAATTTCATAAATTTGGATGGGTAATTAGTTTTTTTCATATTCCATCAGCTCGTAATCTTTGCCTTTTCCATACCTGATCAGATCAATAAATTCCATTTCTTCCAGCAGGTTAATGTCTTTTATTTTAAAATTATCTTCTTCCAGGGTTTCCAGGACCACAAATTCTGTAGAATGACCATAATTGATTAATCGGTATTTTTTTCCAACTCTCATGGTATTTGGTACCATCGGCATATAAATCTTTTAACAGTGGAACAAAGTTTTATTTTAATCATCCATTAGGAAAATTGTTTAAACACATTTTGAAATAAACATTTAACCCTTAGAAATCATTCGCTTTATTTCTTCCATTTTTGATAAGGTATACTCATATCCTATTTTGAAAATTTCTTCTGTTTTAGAAAAACTGAACACATTCATGCTTTTAAGGTTATCGGGTTCTAATATGAAGTGGCATTTTTCCCTGCGTGAATAGGTATTGGTATTTACCGATATTAAAAGTGTCCGTTCAATCATATTTTTTATCCCCTTGGGTTTAAAATCTGTATCTATAGGATTGCAAAGTGAGCCAATAATTCTATCACAATATAATACAGGTTCAACAGGTAAATTATTGACAATCCCGCCATCTACATAAGTTACCCCGTCTATGGCTACCGGCTTGAAAAGAATGGGAATGCAGGAAGAGGCAAGAAGGGCATCGCCAATAGAGCCTGTAGAAAAAAAAACAGTTTTAGCATCTTTTAACCGGGTGGCGGAAACAGTTACCGGTAGCTTTAATTCCTCGAACATTTTCACCGGAAGGTGTTGTTCAAAGACCGGTTTTAATTGATCTATTTTCAAAAATCCATATCTGCTTAAAGCTGGGAATAGCAACTTCTTTAGTTTACTTTTTCTAATAATTTCCAGAATTTTCTCAGGAGCATATCCGGCCGCATAAAATATACCTGCAATCGCCCCGGAACTTGTACCTGAAATATGGCAGATGGCGATGTTGTTTTCTTCCAATGCTTTGATTACTCCCAGGTGAGAAATCCCTCTGATTCCTCCTCCTGATAATGTCAGCCCGATTTTCATTTTAAGAAATTATAGGTCTTTTAATTGAAATGTCTCTTTCAACCGAACTCCTTTTTCGGTATGCTGTAATCTACAACATTCGTGGTATGGATCGTGTTCGAAATAGATGATGTAATTCTGGCTGGCAACCATATTCAGGAAATGTTCCTTTTCATTCAAGGTCAATAGTGGCCGGGTATCATAAGACATCACATATGGCAAAGGGATATGTCCTACGGTGGGTAAAATATCGGCAGCAAATACCACATTTTTATCCTTATATTTTATTACAGGAATCATTTGCTTTTCAGTATGACCATCAAAGTATATGATATCGAACTGAGGAAAAGGAGAAGTTTTCGCTATGTCAATAAATTGAAGGTTCCCGCTTTCCTGGATAGGGCAGATATTTTCTTTAAGAAAGCTTGCTTTTTCCCGGGCATTGGGAGTTATTGCCCACTGCCATTGTGCCTCATTCGACCAGTATCTGGCATTTGGAAAATTAAGTTGAAAGGCAATTTTATTCTCATCAGAAAAACTTACCGCTCCACCTACATGATCAAAATGAAGATGAGTAAGAAATACATCTGTCACATCTTCAGGATGAAATCCTGCTGTTTGTACAGCTTTTCGTATATTGGTTTCTCCATGAAGATGATAATGTTTAAAAAATCTTTCATCCTGTTTATCACCAATTCCGGTATCTATGAGAATGAGCTTATCGCCATCTTCAATCAAGAGGCACCGCATGGCTACTCTGCATAAATTATTTTCATCAGCGGGATTGGTCTTTTGCCAAATGACTTTTGGGACAACACCGAACATTGCTCCTCCGTCAAGTTTTAGATATCCGGCATCAATTATATGCAGATTCATGAGGTTTATTTTTTTTGAGGTTCATCCACCACACCCATAGCACAAAATTTGTCAATCCTCATTTGTATTCTTTCCTCAGCAGATATTTTTGATAATTCATTGATGTGCCTTAAAATGTTGGTTTTAAGTATTTCCGCCATTTTCTTCATGTTTGTATGTGCGCCACCTAACGGTTCTTCCATGATTTCATCGATCAGCTTAAATTCAAGCATATCTTTGGCCGTAAGTTTTAAGGCTTCAGCAGCTTGCTCCTTATACTCCCAGCTCCTCCAGAGGATGGAAGAACAGGATTCGGGGGATATTACCGAATACCAGGTATTTTCCAGCATGATCACTTTGTCTCCTATCGCTATTCCTAAAGCACCACCAGAAGCCCCTTCTCCAATGATAATGCATATGACGGGAACTTTCAGCAAAAACATCTCCTGCAGATTTCGTGCGATGGCTTCAGCCTGTCCCCTTTGTTCAGCTTCAATTCCTGGAAATGCTCCGGGAGTATCAATCATGGTAACAATGGGCTTATTAAATTTTTCTGCAAGCTTCATTAATCTGAGTGCTTTGCGATAACCCTCTGGATTGGCCATACCGAAATTGCGGTATTGTCGTTCTTTGGTACTGCGTCCTTTTTGTTGACCAATAAACATAACAGTTTGATTGTCAATAGTACCAAAGCCCCCAACCATAGCTTTATCGTCACTGACATGTCTGTCACCATGAAATTCTATAAAATCATCAGCTATTTCATAAATATAATCCAGGGTATAAGGCCGGTTATTATGTCTCGACAGCTGCACCCGTTGCCAGCGGGTCAGATTTTTAAATGTTTCTTTCTTTAAGGAGTTTATTTTGTCTTCCAGTGTTTTAATGGCATCAGTCACGTCTACACCGTTCTCTGTAGCCAGTTTTTTCATTTCTGAAAGTTTAGACTCCAGATCGACAATTGGTTTTTCAAATTCTAAATAAATCATGGATGAGTTGTTCCGATTCGATATTTTAATTGAGTATTTTTGCTTTTTTGTACAAAAATAACCAATTACTTACTTAGTATAACGTAAAAATAGAGTTTTTTGGAACAGGATCAATGGTTTCCAATTTCTTTTGTTTATGGGAATTGTTTATAAATGAAATACATCTGGAGTATGTCACACTTCTGAATTTTGATCATTGGACTAACCACTAAAAACAACTGCTTTTAATAAAACCCCATTCCCACTAATTATTTTACCATTCATGTATAATTATTTTCAAGCTATCTGTAATTTCTGTAATATTGAAAACCATACGGAAATGTTATACACTTAGTGGTAATTAATAATCAATGAAAATATTTGGTCTTTTTACTTTTTTATTCTTAATAGGCAATTCCTACAGCTCCTTTGCTCAAACTGCTGAGGTGTGGGATTTGGAGAAATGTGTAAATTACGCATTGATAAATAACATTACTATCCAGAGGAGCGAACTGGGTGTAAAATACCGGGAAACGGATTTTAGAGAATCGAAATTCTCCAGGCTGCCAAATCTTACTGCAAGCGGGCAAACCGGGTACCGTTGGGGAAGATCAATTGACCCGGTTTCTAATCAGTTTGAAACCAGCAGAATTGGTTCAATAGGATTTTCTGCAAGTAGTGGTGTCACGCTTTTTTCAGGATTTCAGATCAACAATTCCATTTCTCAAAATAAGGTAGATCTGGAGGTAAGCAAATATGACCTGGAAGATACCAAAAACAATGTAATTCTTAGTGTGATCAATCATTATTTGGATGTTGTCTTTTACAGTGAATTGCAAAAAAATGCAGAACGTCAATTGGAAGTAGCAGATGCCCAATTAATTCAAACAACAAGAATGGTCGAAGCCGGATCTTTGCCAATATCAGATCAATTGGAACAAGAAGCCCAGAAAGCCTCCTTTGAAGTAGAAAGTATTCGGGCTAAAAATGAAAAAGACCTGGCCATACTTCGTCTGAAACAATTATTATTATTACCGGCACAACAACCATTCAATTTTGAAGTCCCGGAAGTATCTGTTGAAGAAATTAGTATGGAAGGATATAATGCTTTTCAAATTTTTGATATAGCCATGGAAACACAGCCTTCCATTAAAAGTGCTGAATTAAGAGTAAAAAGCAGTGATTTGGGATTGAAAATAGCTCGTGGTGGTGTTTCACCCGTTTTAAGTATTAGTGCAAACGTTTTTACCAATTATTCTGATGCTGCGATGGGGCCGATTATTACAGGTGTAGAGCCACAAAGATTTGTAACCGAAGTTGGTTACCTGCAGTCTGATGAATCACAAAGAGTGGTAACGGTGGTCGAAATGCCCCAAAGAGATCAAGACTACTCTCCTTTTGAGCAGTTCAAAGATAATTTAAGCCAGTCGCTGACACTTAACCTGTCAGTTCCTATTTTTAATAATTACCGCACCCGAGCAAGTATTCAAAGGGCTGTGATTGCCAAAGAAGAATCCATACTGGCAAGAGAAGAAGTACAACAGCAACTACGACAAAATATCGAAAGCGCATATAGCGACGCATTCGCGGCTTCAAAAACC
>JAEWLI010000072.1 GCA_023393375.1 Bacteroidota bacterium | reverse complement strand
GCTTATTTACCATCGCTGGGTATGGTAAAGTTGCGATTGACCGGCACAGGTGACCACCTTGAAAAGTTAAAACAGGAGGTAGAAAATCAGGTAGAAAAAGTTAGACCTTTAATTGAAGATTACATCTTCGGATATGACGCAATAAAATTGGAAGAAAGAATAGGTCAATTGCTGATTGAAAAAAACCTTACAATAAGTTTTGCTGAAAGTTGTTCTGGCGGGTTTTTGAGTCATTTGATTACCTCTATTCCCAGGAGCTCAAAATATTTCAAAGGATCGATAATTTCTTATGACAATGAGGTAAAACATCAATTGTTGGGTGTTTCCAAACAAACGCTTCTTCAATATGGTGCAGTAAGCGAACAAACAGTAATTGAAATGGCAGAGCAAGTGAGAAAATTGTTAAATACCGATATTGGAATATCTGTAAGTGGTATTGCCGGACCTGATGGAGGGACAATCGAGAAACCGGTTGGTACCGTCTGGCTGGCTGTGGCAGATGGGAAAAACACAATAACCAAAAAAGTAAACCTTGGAACAGACAGGGTTAACAATATAATATTAAGCAGTACCAATGCATTAAATCTTCTGCGTCAAAGATTGAAGTCAATTTTGTAGGATTAAAAACTGAAAATACTAAATTTGCATTCACCGGATCAGAGAAAAAAAAATATTGAAATGGCACTGAAAGAAATCATCATGCCCTCAATGGGAGAAAGCGTAATGGAAGCCACTGTATTGGGGTGGCTTAAAGAGATAGGTGATACAGTGAGTCAGGATGAATCACTTTTTGAAATAGCCACTGATAAGGTTGATACAGAAGTACCTTCCCCTCTGGGTGGCATTCTAAAGGAAATTTTAGCCAAGAAAGGTGATATAATTCAGGTAGGAAAACCAGTGGCTATTATTGATGTAGAAGGTGGTGTAGAAGATATAAAACCGCTAAAACAAGTGGCTTCTTCCCAAGTTAATAGTCATACTCCTGAAGTGGAGACACCCCAAGAGCCAAAAGAAAAAATTAACTTAAGAAGATACTATTCCCCATTGGTGAAAAATATTGCCAAAGCAGAAAAAATTTCCAATGATGATTTGGAGCAAATACCCGGATCCGGCAAGGACAGTAGGGTTACTAAAAATGATATTCTGGCATATATAGAAAGAAAAAAAGCCACTGTTACAAATCCTGTGGACTCAAGTTCCATCGCCTATTTCACCAATAATATTCCTGTGAGAATAGATCCGGGAGATGAGATTATTGAAATGGACAGGATGCGAAGGATCATTGCCGAAAGAATGGCCGCATCTGTCAGAATCTCCCCACATGTCACTTCATTTGTTGAGGCTGATCTAACAAATGTGATGAAATGGAGGGAAAAAATAAAACATGAGTATTTAAAAAAAGAAGGAGAGAAATTCACCCTTACACCCATTTTTATTGAAGCCATTGTGAAATCCATCAAGGATTTTCCTATGGTGAATGTTTCGATCGACGGATATAAGATCATTAAGAAAAAATCTATTAATATAGGTGTTGCCGTTGCTTTACCAGATGGCAATTTGATAGTTCCAGTCATTCACAATGCCGATCAACTCAGTTTGATGGGGCTTGCCAAAAAAGTGAACGATTATGCCGAAAGAGCAAGGATGAATAAATTAAAACCCGAAGAGCTTTCTGGTGGTACTTATACTATTACCAACATCGGAACTTTTGGTAATATTGCAGGTACTCCTATTATACTGCAACCTCAAGTCGCCATCATGGCATTTGGTATTGCAAAAAAGAAACCAACTGTAATTGAAACCCCTCATGGTGATACGATTGGTATCAGACAAAAGATGATTATGGCGCACTCATATGATCATAGGATTGTGGATGGAGCTTTGGGTGGATTATTTGCCAAAAGGGTATCAGAATACCTGGAAAGTTTTGATATAAGCAGGAAACTTTAATTTGGGCTCATGTAATACCTCATCATAATCTTTTGATTAAAGCATAATCTATAGCTCCCTTATACCTACACTCTTATGATAGTTCTTGGAAGTTGGGAATATTTATCGGTAAAATAAGAGTATTTTAAGATTTTTGCATTTTTTCTATATTTTCATTCTTCTACCACTACTACTTACTATTCTTTTTTTTATATTTAAATCAAATCTTACATTTGCAAGCTAAGTAATTCCATGCACAGGTTTTAGCTTGATAACTTTATTAATTTTACCCCATATTAAAATTAACTAAATTGTTATGGCTATTTATTTATCATTAATCATACTGATTTCAGCAGTGTTTTCTATCGGAACCGGATTTGCAGTTTCTTTATATATTGAAAGGTTATTCGAGGATTCTTAAGAATTTCGTTGTACCTGTGCATTATCAACCAAAGCAATATGTAAAACAAGTTTAGCGAGAAATATTGCTAAACTTGTTTTTGTACCACAAGACATTTCTAATGTTTTATAAACTCGAGCAACCAGTAGTATTGCCAACGCACAATCTTGATATTTGTAGCAAAAGGCCTAACTACTTGAGTGATTTCTGAATCTTCAGGAAAATTTTTCAATATTTGGAATTTATTGCCATTCAGAAGCTGACGAATTTGGTAGCTGTTCCCATCATCATCAAATTTATTTACAGGCGTGCTACTTCCTTCTGAAAATTGGTTATCCAGAAATACTATCGTTCCACCGGTAGCAATATTTTCAACAAAACTTTTCAGAAAAACATGTAAATCTTGTTTGGGAATATGCGACCAGATAAACCCTCCAAAACCTGCATTATAATCCTCATTATCTTTGGTAAGATGAAATATATCATCATTCCGGAATACAACCTGTATTTGATAATTTTTATTTCGGGCTATTTCCAATACTTGATTATTTATATCTGTTGCCGTTATGGCAAGGGCTGTTTCACTAATATATTGAGTCCAATAACCAGTGCCACAGGCTATTTCATATACATTCCTGCTTTTAAATATTTCTTTTAAATATATCTTTATCTTTTCAAGGTCGGCCTGTCTTTCAGGTTTTTCATAAACCTTTTCGTATTCACCAGCCCGAGAAGCATAATATTCAACTTGATTTAAGTTTACATTTTCCATTGTAAACTATAAACGAAAATAATTGTAATGGGATGGGAATATATGCAAAAAGCCGGGATTACCGGCTTTTTTATTAACTAACTTTAAACTTTCTACCTACATCAGGAAACTCATCAGAATACCTGCTGCTACGGCCGAGCCAATTACTCCCGCTACGTTGGGAGCCATGGCATGCATCAGCAAGTGATTGCTTGGGTCTGCTTTCAAACCTTCATGCTGTACCACCCGTGCACTATCAGGCACTGCTGAAACACCAGCCGCACCGATCATCGGGTTTAACTTGTTTTCCGCTGATAAGAACAGATTCATAAATTTTGCAAACAATAGACCACCGGCAGTAGCAACCATGAATGAAAGTGCACCCAAAACAAAAATCAAAATTGATTCCGGTTTGAGAAACATGGTGGCTTGTGTTGATGCACCTACGGTGAAACCAAGTATGATGGTTACAATGTCGATAAGGGAAGTTCTGGCTGTATCAGCGAGTCGTCTGGTTACGGTTGATTCTTTGAGCAGATTACCAAAAAACAACATCCCAAGTAATGGTAATGCAGCTGGAGCAATAAACCCTGTCAGTAAAATACCAATGATCGGGAACATCATTTTCTCAAGCTGTGATACCGCCCTTGGGGGTTTCATCCTGATCAGCCTTTCTTTTTTGGTGACCAATAATTTGATAATTGGCGGTTGGATTACTGGCACAAGAGCCATGTAAGAATAGGCGGCAATCGCAATGGCACCTATCAGATTTGGAGCAAGTCTGGATGACAGGAAGATTGCAGTTGGTCCATCAGCACCACCAATGATTCCGATCGCACCCGCCTCCTGTTCTGTAAATCCCAATGCCAGTGCCCCTATTAATGTTGCAAATATACCAATTTGTGCTGCTGCACCCAATAACAATAGTTTCGGATTGGATATCAGGGTAGAGAAATCAGTCATAGCCCCAATTCCCAAAAATATCAAGGGTGGGTAAATCCCAAGTATAACCCCCTGATACAAGTAGTTCATTACACTACCTTGCTCATATATTCCTATCTGTAATCCTACATTTTCTACAAACGGCACATTGCCAACTATTATTCCAAAGCCAATGGGAACAAGTAATAAAGGTTCCCATTCATATTTAATCGCGAGATATATAAATACCAGACCTACTAGGATCATGATCAAATGACCACCAGTAACGTTATTAAAGCCTGTATATTCCCAAAAATTTTCTAATCCTTTCATCTGTATAATTTTATTTTTGAAAAGGAAATAATACTATCTGTCAGTATTCATTTCCAATTGGCTACTCGATCTCAACAAGTGTATCACCCTGTAGCACTGTATCACCTACTTTTACTTTTACTGTTTTTATGGTTCCGTCCACTTCTGCCAGAATGTTATTTTCCATCTTCATGGCCTCCATGATCAATAATACATCACCTTTTTTAACTGTATCCCCTTCTTTTACAAGGAGTTGGAAAATACTGCCTGGCAATGGAGCTTCAGCTTTTTTTAATCCTGTCTTTGCAACAACAGGCTTAGCTTCTGTGCGTGGTGAAACTGCTGATCGGACAAGTTTGGGAGTTTTGGGGGTTTTAATTTCCTTTGATAATTCTACCTGAAAAGGTGTACCGTTTACCTCCAGTTCGGCAATGTTATCCTCCACCGATTTGATCTCTACGGTATAATCATTACCGTTGATCTTAAATTTATAACTTTTCATTTTTAAAATCTTCTGTTTAAATCTTTTATTATACCGTATATCTTAGAATTCCAAGGGGTGTATCTTTTAGATACCCTGTTGATGGTCAATGTGAAATTCTCCTCGTCGTGAAGTTCATTGAAGTACAAATGAATGGCAGTTCCAATGGCAGCATTCATTTCACCTGAAATATCCATCTTCAACCTACCTTCTTTTGCCGCAACCACTTCCGTTTTTTCTTCTTTCTTAAAACGGAACTCTACCACTTTCTGGAGATTTTTAAATACCAGGTATAATGTAATCAATGCAATAAAAACCACCAAATACCCGATTAATGACACTGTAAGGCCATTCTCACTTTCCAAAACCCTGGAAAACTTAAAACTTATATCTGAGATGTCCATAGTTTATAGTTATAATGGAATATTAGAATGTTTTTTTGCAGGATTATAATCTTTCTTAGTTGATAGCGTTTGGAGTGCCCTGATGATCCTGAACCGGGTGTTTCTTGGTTCGATGATATCATCAATAAAACCATACTTGGCAGCTTGGTACGGATTAGCAAATTTCTCTACGTACTCATCTTCCTTATCCTTTATGTATTTTGCCTTTTCTTCAGGATCGGAAATTTCTGAAATTTTCCTGCCTTCCAAAACTTCAACAGCACCTTTGGCACCCATTACTGCTATCTCTGCAGTAGGCCAAGCGTAATTAAGGTCTCCTCTTAATTGCTTACAGCTCATCACATCATGAGCACCACCATAAGATTTTCTAAGTGTAATTGTGATTTTAGGTACTGTGGCTTCTCCATAAGCAAATAATAATTTAGCCCCATGAATGATAATACCACCATACTCTTGTCCACTACCTGGTAAGAACCCGGGAACATCAACAAGTGTAACCAACGGAATATTAAAAGCATCGCAGAATCGTACGAATCGGGCGGCTTTGCGTGAGGCATCAATATCGAGTACACCAGCCAAATAACTAGGTTGATTAGCTACGATACCAACAGGAGCACCATTGAACCTGGCGAATCCAATAACAATATTTTTTGCATAATTTCTCTGAACCTCCAGAAATTCATTGTCATCTACAATAGTATGGATGACATCCAAAATATTATAAGGTTTGTTGCTGCTATCGGGAATAATTTCATTTAATGTATCTTCAAGTCTGTCGATAGGATCACTGGTTTCAATAATAGGTGGTTCTTCCAGGTTGTTGGAAGGCAGATAACTCATAAGCTTACGTAATAGCAGTAAGCCTTCTTCCTCATTGTCAACCATAAAATGTGCCACACCTGATTTAGTAGCATGCACATTAGCACCGCCCAGATCATCAACTGTAATATCTTCACCAGTCACAGTTTTTACTACTTTCGGACCGGTAACAAACATATAACTTGTTTTGTCGCTCATCAGGATAAAGTCTGTAAGAGCTGGTGAGTAAACCGCACCACCCGCACAAGGGCCGAATATGGCCGATATCTGTGGAACAACACCTGAGGCCATGATATTGCGCTGGAAAATTTCAGCATACCCCGCCAAACTCCGAACACCTTCTTGGATTCTGGCTCCTCCTGAATCGTTCAAACCAATAACTGGTGCACCCATTTTCATGGCCATGTCCATCACTTTACATATCTTATTGGCAAAGGTTTCTGATAATGAACCTCCAAATACAGTAAAATCCTGTGAAAAAACATAAACTACTCTTCCATCAATAGTACCATGACCAGTGATTACACCATCTGACAAAAACTGCTGCTTGTCTAAACCAAATGATGTGGTTCTGTGTGTAACAAACATGTCAAATTCTTCAAAGCTGCCTTCGTCCAACAACAACTCAATTCTTTCACGTGCTGTCAGCTTTCCCTTCTTGTGCTGCGCTACAATCCGATCCTCACCACCGCCTAATCGTGCAACCGCACGTTTATCGACTAATTCCTTTATTTTTTCAAGATTCTTCATACAATCTACTTATGACTATTGATACTATTACTTCTTATTTTCTGTTTTCACACAGCTCGGTCAGAACACCAAAAGTAGCTTTAGGATGTAGGAAAGCAATATCCAAACCTTCGGCACCTTTACGTGGAGCTTCATCAATGAGCTTTACTCCTTTTTCTTTTGCTTCTGCAAGTGCATTTTCAATTCCTTTTACAGCAAAGGCAATATGATGGATGCCCTCACCCTTTTTTTCAATAAATTTACCTACAGGACCTTCAGGGTCAGTTGATTCCAAAAGTTCAATTTTTGTCTGCCCAACCTGGAAAAAAGCTGTTTTCACTCTTTGATCCTTCACTTCTTCTATCGAGTAGCATTTCATACCCAATACTTCCTCATAATATTTTATTGATTCTTCAAGATTACTAACCGCAATTCCTATGTGTTCTATGTGTGTGATATCCATTGTATATTTATTTGAGTTTTAAAATCGAGGGCATAGTTAATTAAAAACCATAAATACAGGTATGACTTATATCATTTTTTACGAACCCTTTATTTTTTAAAAGAAGATTCGCGCATCTTTAGCCAAACGCATAAAGAGCTGCAAATATAACGTAGATTTTACTATTCCTAAAAAATAATGATTTTTGTTTTACTTTTTATTTATTTATCAGCAGGTAGAGTCCCTTATTAGATAAATTGAAAAGCAGGTGCGATTGATGATGGTCTATCGATTTCTTATAGAAGGATATAAAAAGACGAGAAATTAAATTTCTGATTCATAGGGAAACTCTTCAAAAATACGTTTAACCACATCTGCAATGGCAGCTTCAATATGTTGTTTCTTCTTTTTTTGCAAGTTTCCTGTAGCAACCCCTTGCCAAACCAATTCCCCTTCACTCAACACATTTACGATCAATGCTACATCATTAGTACTTTCAGGACGTCTATCTTGCCAGTAACCCGGATAGTAAGGATTATAATAGAAAGGGGTGCTTGTTTGTGATACTCGTTTCATATCGACCGCACCTAGTATGGAAACTTCAAAATCGGCAAGTTGAGATTCTATATATCCTCTTTTCTGAAGTTCTTCTGTGATATACAATTTAATCCTCTCCTGATTGGCTTCATTAAATGATATATTATTCTGAATTGCTTCTTCTGCAAACCGGAAGGTTTTCAACCGATCCAGGTTGGACGGCCTAATATGATCTGTTTGCACGATCATATTAGGCGAACATGCAGAAACCATTACAATAGAAAGGCAAAAGAATAATCTGAACATATTATAGCATTGACACCTAACATATAATGAACGTTGGAATTACATTTTCTTATGTAACGAACCACATTTATCAAAATTGGTGTCATTTTATCACTTGTTTCCGTCGTTTTAAATATAAGGAGAAAATAAGATTATCAAAAATAACTGTTTTATATTTGCATCGTTTTCTTAAAAATTGATTAAGAACTAACACAAACTAATGAGAATTGTAATTGTTGGTGCCGGAGATGTGGGGTTTCATCTAGCCAAACGACTTGCCCAGGAACGTCAGGATATCACCTTAATTGATCTTGACCCTGAAAAATTAAAAGTAGTAGCCGGCAATCTTGATATTGCCACCATAAAAGGAAATTCCACCTCTTATTTTATCCTTGATGAAGCAAATATTTCAAAATCGGATTTGGTAATTGCTGTGACTGATTCTGAATCAGCGAATCTGACCACTTGTATGATTGCTAAATATCTCGGTGCAAAAAAAACTATTGCCAGGATAACCAATGTTGAATTTCTCCTTCACAAAGACAAGCTGGATTTGTCACGGATGGGAGTAGATGAATTGATTTCCCCTGAGTCACTTGCAGCGAGAGAAATAAAAAGGTTGCTCAAGGAAGCTGTGCTTACAGATACTTTTGAGTTTGACAGGGGTAGCTTGACTTTGATTGGCTTAAATATTGACGAAAAAAGCAAATTGAACAATAAGACACTGATTGATATTGGCAATGATTACCCAGATCATAATTTTGTGACAGTTGCCATTTTACGCAATAATAAGACTATTATCCCCCATGGCAAAACCAAATTTGAAACCAATGACCACGCCTATTTCATAGCCATACCCGAAGGAGTGGAAAGATTATTGGATATCAGTGGCCAAAAAAGAAGCCCAATAGAAAATGTAATGATTATGGGTGGGTCAAAAATCGGTTATCACGCAGCACGAAGACTCAGTCATAAGTATAATATCAAGCTTATCGAAAAAGACCGGAATAGGGCCATGGACCTTGCTGATATGCTACCACAAACACTCGTCATCAATGGAGATTGTAGCAATGTAAGTTTATTGAAGGAAGAGGGAATTCAAAATACAGATGCATTTATTGCGGTTACTGGCAATTCTGAAACAAATATCATCACTTGTTTATTAGCCAAAAATTATGGTGTGTCCAAAACCATCGCCTTGGTAGAAAACATGGATTATATTCATATCTCTCAAAATATTGGAGTAGATACCATGATCAACAAAAAGCTTATCGCTGCGAATTTTATATCCCGATATATTCGTCAAGGAGAGGTGATCTCACTGGCTGGTATTCATGGTGTAGATGCCGAATTGCTCGAATTTGAAGTGAATGAAAATTCTAAAATCACTAAACATGAATTAAAAGATATAGATTTTCCTAAATCCGCAATTATTGGTGGTGTGGTAAGGAATGGCGTGGGTTATTGTGCAATGGGGGATTTTAAATTCCAGGCAAAAGACAGGGTAGTTGTACTTTCCATGTCCGATCATATTCATAAAGTAGAAAGTTTTTTTAAATGAGGTTTAATTTCCCGATAATCATCAATTTTTTAGGCCTTTTATTGGTGTTTAACGGTTTATTCATGTTGCTATGTCTTCCTTCATCATTTATCCATCACCAAAATGACTGGTCAGCCATACTAATATCTGCAGGTATATCGATTGGAATTGGAGGAGGTTTATGGTTTTTTTCAAAAAATAACAAAGAAAAAGAACTTCGAAAAAGAGATGGATACCTGGTAGTCACCTTAGGTTGGATAGTAATGGCTTTATCAGGCTCGCTGCCCTTTTATATAAGTGGTGCTATTCCTGTGTATGCTGATGCTTTTTTTGAAACCATTTCAGGTTATACAACCACAGGTGCATCTATTCTAAATGATATTGAAAATTTTCCAAAAGGCCTTTTGTTTTGGCGAAGTTTTACGCAGTGGATCGGAGGTATGGGTATTATTGTGTTGGCGGTAGCAGTCTTACCTATTCTAGGTATTGGAGGTATGCAATTATTTGTAGCAGAAGCACCTGGTCTATCACCAGACAAGATCCAGCCCAGAATAAGAGAGACAGCCAAGAGATTATGGCTAATCTACATCGGTCTTACCCTCATGGAATTTTTACTTTTGAGCATGAGCGGCATGTCGTATTTCGATGCCATTAACCATAGTCTAACCACCATGGCAACTGGTGGATTTTCTACCCGACAGGCCAGCATAGCCTATTATAATTCTCCATTGATTGAATACATCATCATAATATTTATGATATTCGCCGGCACAAATTTTACCATTACTTATTTTGCTCTTCATGGCCGATTTTCAAAAGTATTTAAAAATGATGAATTCAAATTTTACATGCTATTGTTAATTGTTGTCGCAATTGTAGTTACTCTAATCATTTATTATAACACTGGACATGAATTTGAAAGGGCATTCAGAGAAGGGCTATTCCAAATTGTTTCGATTGTAACCACTACCGGGTTTATCACAGCTGATTATACCCAATGGACGCCGTTTCTCACTTTGTTTTTCTTTATATTGATGTTTATAGGGGCTTCAGCAGGCTCTACATCCGGGGGTGTAAAAATTGTGAGACATCTTATTTTATTAAAAAACACCTTTTTGGAATTTAAAAGACAATTACATCCTTCAGCTGTCCTGCCGGTAAGATTTAATGGAATTGCAGTTTCTCAGGATGTTACTTTTAATGTTTTGGCTTTTATCATGATCTATATTTTAGTTTTTGTGGTTGGCACATTGATCATGTCTATTCTTGGCCTCGATTTTATAACATCCCTTGGTGCAGTAGCTACTGCATTGGGCAATGTAGGCCCAGGTATTGGAACGGTGGGGCCTATGGACAATTTTTACCACTTGCCCATTTTAGGGAAATGGGTCCTGGCATTCTTCATGGTACTGGGAAGACTTGAGCTTTTCACAGTTTTGATTTTGTTTACTCCGTATTATTGGAAACGATTGTAGCAATTATAATTTATCAGGAACTGGAATGGTAAAGATAAATGTACTGCCTTTTTCATAAACACTCTCTACCCAGATATCACCACCCTGTTTATCTACAAAATCCTTACATAAAATCAATCCCAAACCTGTACCACTTTCATTGGCAGTACCTTTGGTACTAAAGTTTTTTCCCAATTTAAATAAACGTTCCTGAAAATCAGGCAATATACCCATGCCATTATCCGCTACAGAAACCCTTATAAAATTTTGTTGTGGTTCGGCTCCTATAGTTACATTTCCTTCTTTAAAAGTAAATTTAATAGCGTTACTGATCAAGTTTCTAAGCACCGTGAAGGTCATATTTCTGTCAGCAAAAACCTGAATATCCTTTGAAACTGTGGTCTCCAGCTTTATTTGTTTCTTATCACTTTGATTTAACAACAAAGAAATTGATTCATCCACAAGTTCAGAAAGAGAAAACACTTCAGGTGTATACTCAATTCTGCCTGTCTGCACCCGTGACCACTCCAATAAGTTTTCTAGTAAGCTTACACCTCTTTCTGCAGATTGTTGGATGAGTTCAAGTATCTCCATTACCTGTTTCGCATCATATTCGTGATAATTCCTTAATAGCAGCATACTCAGTGCCTGTAACCCATTGAAAGGGTTTCGAAGATCATGAGCAATAATTGAAAAGAATTTATCTTTTGTGGCATTCAATTCAATCAGTTCCTCATTTTGTTTAAATATTCTAAGCTCAGCATTTTTCTTTTCTGTGACATCTGTGATAAAACCTTCTATGATGAAATCTTCATGATTTAGGTATTTACTAAGCCTCGCATTGAGAGAAATCCATATGAGGGAACCGTCTTTTTTATAAGCCTGAAATTCAAAATTTTCAATAAATGAACTTGATTTTAAACGTTCAATTAATTCTTCACGTTTGGGAGCATGTGCATAAATGTCTTTGCTAAGATTGGTGATGGTTGTACATAACTCATTCACGTCGTTAAAGCCCAATAATTTAGCAAGAGCCGGGTTGGCATCTAGTAATTTCCCATCTGAAGAAGATTGGAATATACCCAACGGGGCATACTCAAAGAGATAGTGATACCTCTGTTCGTTTTTATTCCCCACCTGATCAGACAGCTCATATGGATGGATTTCTTGAGGGGAGTCCTTGGGTGCTTGTTTGTTCAACTCTTTTACATTATATATTTAATAAAGTACAAAAGTAGTATGATTTGCACAATTATTTATGAAGTAAATCAACTTTAGCCTTAGATGTAACTTTAACAAATCCGGCCTTTGAAAGTTGTTTAAGAACCTAAAGGCAAAATGATTTGTTTTTAGGTAATAAACTCATAAAATATGGTAAAATTATCCTTGTTGATTTTTCTTATATCTGCCGATTCTTTACCAAAATCGGAGCTTCGAGATTCTGGCAATGAAATTGAAAAATATACCGAATGGAAATTGGAAAGACAGGAAGAAGGGATTAAAGTATATACACGATGGCTTACTTACAATGATGAACTAAATGTGCGACAAATGAAAGGGGAGCTAGATCTGGAAAAATCCACGTCGGAAGTGGCTTCCTTAATACTTGATGAGAAATTGGCAACCCAATGGATGAATAGAGTAAAGGAGTATAACCGATTGAAAAGTTTCGCTCCAAACGAATTTATTATTTATACCTTATTTAACCTTCCTTGGCCATTAAACAATCAGGATTTAATTGCTAAATATGAAGTAGAACGGAAGCACGGAAATATTCTCGTAAGCATTAAAGGAATTGCTGATTATATTCCTGAAAAAAAAGGTATCAACAGAATGCCACATTTTGAAGGAGAATGGAAGCTAACCGCGTTACAAAATGGAAAAACCAGAATTGAATATACTGTACATACCAAATCAAAGTCTAAAGGCCCTCGCTGGGTCACTGATCCTATCATTCAAAATAATTTTTGGTCTACACTGAACAACCTACAAAAGATGCTTGAAGAGTAATTTCTGGTTCATGGAAGCTCACTTTTAATTAAGCCCTTTTGGATATCGGCTATCATACTATTCCGGTCAATTTTACCAGAACCTGTTTCATAAAACTTATAAATAGCATAAACACTTTTGGGTTTTTCATACTTCAGTAAACCCTTTTCCAAAAAATTAAAAACTATCCCTTTATTGAGTCTTTCGGATTCTATTGCGAGGCAAAGTTTTTGTCCTAATATTTCATCAGGCAATGGAAATAGAAAAAACCGGTTATGAAAATTGTTTTCAATAAAAATATCTGACATTTTATCTTCAAGTTGCTCCACCTGAAGTTTTATCCCCCCCGAATTAATTACGTTATCTTCCCTACCCAACCATCGGAATTGTGTGGGACTAAGCAAGTCTACTCTGTCATTGGTAACTATCCGGTGGCGATTGGTAACACCAGCAATAATAGTGAGACAACCCCTTTCATCCTGATCAAAAACAACATCGCCCAAACCAGTATAGCAATCTGATGGTTGATTGCCGTTTAACCGCTTCAGAGCTACATGAGATACAGTCTCCGTCATTCCATAAGTAGCATAAACAGGAGTTTCAATATTTTGCAATTCCTTTTTTAATATCTGACTCACAGGTGCACCTCCAACTATGATTCCCTTCATTTGATTTAAACATAAAATGTTATTTTCATCTGAAAGAATAGTTGACAATTGTTGAGGTGTACAGGCCATAAAATCCAGCCCAATATTCAAATTCAGGGAAGTAAAAGGATTAACAGAAGGGGTAACTGCAATTAATTTCATTTGATGACTAAATGCCCTTACCAACATCATCTTTCCCCCGATGTATCGCGGGTTTAAGCACAATAGAAGTGAATCACCCGGTTGAAGGTTGAAAAAACCTATAGTTTGTTTTGCACTCAAAGTCATTTGGCTTCGGGAGATCCGGATCAACTTTGGAGTTCCGGTAGATCCCGAAGTATGTATTTTCATATGAGTTTCATCAGAATACCACCATTTACAGAATTGATTAATTTCCAAAAACAAAGGATCATCTGATGAATATCGGTCGTTTAATATTCCCTCAACTTCATAAACCTGATTATTTATTATTATTTCAGGCATCATCATATTTGTTCCAGATCAGGGGAATTTGGGGAATTTTGAAAAATCAGGTTTCCTTTTTTCTAAAAAAGCATTTTTCCCTTCTTTAGCTTCTTCGCTCAAATAATACAATAAAGTGGCATTCCCTGCCAATTCCTGTATCCCTGCTTGTCCATCCAGTTCGGCATTAAAGGCACTCTTCAACATACGGATCGCAATAGGGCTTTTTTCCATTATTTTGGAAGCCCATTCCACATAAGTATCTTCCAATTTCTCGAGGGGAACAACTTTATTTACCAAGCCCATTTGTAAAGCTTCATTAGCATCATATTGATCACAAAGAAACCAGATTTCCCTTGCCTTTTTCTGTCCCACAATTCTTGCCAGATAAGAAGCTCCAAAACCTCCATCAAAACTACCTACTTTCGGTCCTGTTTGGCCAAACCTTGCATTTTCGGCAGCGATGGTTAAATCACAAATAACATGTAGTACATGACCACCACCTATAGCCCAACCAGCTACAGCAGCAATTACTGCTTTTGGTATCGATCTAATTTGTTTCTGCAAGTCTAATACGTTAAGCCTGGGTACCTGATCTTCTCCTACATAACCTCCTTCCCCTCTTACACTTTGATCGCCACCACTGCAGAATGCTTTACCACCTTCTCCTGTGAGAACTATGGTTTGGATACCGGTATCTTCCCTGCAAATATTCATTGCATCTGTCATTTCCTGCACAGTAAGGGGCCTGAAGGCATTATGTACTTCTGGCCTGTTTATACTAATTCGGGCAATGCCATTATACTGTTGAAAAAGAATATCTTTATATTCTTTGATGGTCTTCCATGGATATTTAAGCTTCATATTTATTTTTTATTAGCGTTTTTAATTGTACAAATATTTCCTTTGCTTCCAAATGATCTGAAAAAACTTCCAATAGTTTGGGTGATCCCGGGAGAAAAAATGATTCCAATGCAGCAGATAATTCCATTTCGTTTTTAGCAGGGTAATATTCAAATCCAAAATCGGCTGCTGTTCGAGCGGCATTTAGTTGTTGCCTTGTTTCAAAATATTCATCTAGTTCAGGTTGTCTGTTTGGCCCTTCAATGATTCTGAAAATGACACCTCCATGATTATTTAATAATACAATTCGCAAATTATTTAACGGATAATTATGCCAGAACGCGTTTCTATCATAAAAAAAGGCCAAATCCCCCGTAATCAAAATGGTGATTTTTTCAGAAATCAGCATAGTACCAACTGCAAAACTATTGCAGCCATCGATACCACTAACACCCCTGTTTGAATATACGGTTATATTTTTGGGTCTGTTCTTCAAAGTCAGAAAATTTGCATATCTCACTGACATACTGTTTGCCAAGTGAAGGAGACAATTCCCCGGAAGGTGATCGAATACCATACTTAATGCTTTAAACTCACCAAATGGAATGGCATTGATGTACTCTTGAAGTATTCCTTCGGCCTTGTTTTCTTCCTCCTTCCAAGCTGAAGCATAATTTGGGTTTCCCGACAACTTCATCTGTTTAAAAAACACCTCAGGGTCCATATCAATGATGCGAGTAACCGACTGAAAAGTATCTGCTGCTATGATCCCTTTTTGTACGTGCCAATGCACAGCTGGCTTATATTTTCGAAGAAAGATTTTCAAATTTTTAGACAAAATGGTTTTCCCCCAGGTAATCAATAATTCGGGTTGTAAATCAGCTAACCGGTTATTAGTTTGATTCAGGAAAATGTCTTGTCCTTGGATGACTGTGGTGGAATGCAAGTTGGAAGTAATATCTGAAACAACAGGGATATCATTGGCTGAAAGAGTTTCAACAATGCCCCTCATGGTTTCACTAAAATTAAGTTGACCAGTTACCGCAAGTTTTTTATTATATTTTTGCCATTCGGAATATAATTCTTCATTGAGGCCACCGGTGATTATTTGTTCAGGTACAGATGATGCAATAGTTTTGATAACACTTGATGGTTCAATCACTTGATTTTCTGCCGGATAAAGTGGTTCGCGCAAAGGTACATTGATATGAACTGGCCCTTTTCGGCCTTCCATTGTTTGATTAATGGCTTCTGAAACAATACGATGAACATGCCATATATCGTCAGGGTGATCATAAGTTACCGGCAATTGATAACTATTTTTAATGTAATTATCATATATACCTTGTTGATTAATCGTCTGATTATCATATTGATCTATCCATTCCGGTGGGCGGTCAGCAGTGAGAATTAATAGTGGTATCTGCTGATAATATGCTTCAGCAATTGCAGGTGCCAGATTTAAAGTGGCTGTACCTGAAGTACAAATCACCACAACAGGAGCTTGTTTTACTATAGCCATCCCACAAGCAATATATCCCGCAGAACGTTCGTCTGGAAAAATCCAGGTTTTTATTTCAGGATGTCGCACAAAAGAAATAAGAATGGGTGCTGACCGGGATCCAGGAGAAACAACCGCATCTTTAATATTTTTTTGGAAACAGATTTCAGCAATATCAATTATAGGCTGTGGTATCATTTAAAAAAATTTACCTCACAAAAATAAGTAATTCCACACCATATTACCTATCACCATTGTAATGTAAATCGTATCTCAAGATGGCTATCCTCTAACCTCATCCAATAAATCATTCAATTGTTGGGCTTTACTTTCCGAAATGGAGCTGAACATCTCCTCCAAATCAATCATTTTTTGATCTATTTCAGCAAGGACTTTCAACCCTTTTTTAGTAATTGTGATATCTACCTGTCGCCTGTCATCACTTGATTCTGTTCGTGTAATTAACTCCTTGGCTCTAAGTTTTTCTACCAATCGCGAAACATTTGACATTTTATCAAGCATTCTTTCATTAAGCAGGTTAACTGATGCCGGTTTAGGTTTCTGCCCCCTCAATATGCGAAGTACATTATATTGCTCGGGAGAAATGCTATAAGGCTTAAGAAACTTTTTATTATGGTAATATACCCAATTACCTGTAAACAAAAGGTTGATCATCAACTTTTGGTATTCATTAGCAAATTTGCTTTGCTTTATTTCTTCTTCTATTTTCATAATGAATTTGGTAGAAACCAATCAAATATAATAAAAATGGCAGAAAAACCATTGGTCTCTCCAACTATATGCAAAAAGAAGTATCCGAGATATAGGCCAATTTCAAGGAAAGCAATTAAAGCTTTCCCTGAAAAGATGATGTGATGTGAATCTCATCATTGATTACATTGTTCCTGTCCGTTAACGGGTGTGTGGTATCTATGCCGATATCCTGAAGATAATCTTGTCGTTCGTTCCAGTATTTCCAGGAACCTGCATGATCATTCCTCATTAACGAATCATAAAACTGTTTCCAAAGGCTGATGGAATATCGCTTTTCATCAGCAGTCATCTGCTTGAAAGTCCTCCAGTTGTTCATAAGAAAAAAGTTTAAAAAATAACAGTCAATAAAAAAATACAAACAGCCTAATAATAACAAGTAAATCAAATTTTTGTTACATCATCTTTTAAATAAACATCGAGAAAAATCTTAATTTTTTTATAACTACCCTTTGGATATTATAAATTATTCTATATATTGACATCGCAATCTTACTATAAACTCCAGTTTTTCTTTATAATCAGCTTTTCAAAAAACAATTTAAAACCATGCGATATATTTTAACATTCCTGATGTTGGGAATCACACAACATATTCTGTATGCACAAACTACCGATTTTGCTACAGGGGCCCGAAGTAAAGGCATAGGTGATGCTTCAGCTGCTTACTCGGATGTTTGGGCAGTTTTCAATAATATTGGATCACTATATGGTGAAAGGGATTTTACCATGGCCATTACATATTTTACTCTTCATCAAGTAGAAGGGTTTAATGGAGGTGCAGTTTGCATCAATCTACCTCATGAAAAGTTTAACTTCGGAACCGGAGCTTTTTATTTTGGTGATGAGTTTTATAAAGAAAGCAGATTTACCGCGGGTTTAAGCCACAAGATCAATTTTGTAAGTCTAGGGGTCAGCGTCAATTATCTCCAATATAATATCCTTGAATTCGGCAGTTCCACCTCCTGGGTGATTGAAATGGGGGGTTTGGTAGAATTTACTTCGAAACTTCATTTTGGAGCATCTATTTATAATCTAAATCAGGCACAGCTTTCGGAGTCGCAACAACAAGTTCCTATTTTGATGAAAGCCGGATTATCCTTCAAGCCAATCGATAAATTGATGATGAATCTTGATTTGGAAAAAAATCAAACATTAAAAGCCAATATTAAAAGTGGAATGGAATATCAGGTGATAAAACAACTTATGGTCAGAATGGGTATAAACACCTCTCCTTCCACCAGTCATTTTGGAATTGGTTTTTTAACCCATCGAGGAAATATTGACTATGCTATTTCGAATCACTTTCCTTTAGGGTTATCGCACCATGTTTCAGCCAATATTAAATTGAACCGAAAAAAATGAAACCATATTCTGCCCTCATTATAGTTGGTTTTCTCCTACTTGCCTCGTTAGTCAGCGCACAAGAACATGTCCATATTATTCACCAGATCATTGAGGAGATGGTGATGGAGACCGAAGATGAATATTTAGCAGAAGAATATACAGAACAATTATTTTATTTATATGAAAATCCAATAGATGTAAATCAAGCTACACCGGAACAGTGGAAAGAATTTTTCTTTCTGTCGCAACCACAGATTCAGGAAATCATAGAATTTGTAGCATCGAGACCATTATTAACCCTTTATGAGTTACAACTAATTCCTGGTCTTGATAAAAGAACAGCCTATTTTTTATCTCCTTTTATAACTGTTACTGAATTGCAAGAAAAATCGCAATTTAAACCGCGTTTAAGAAATTCATTGCTCATGCGAATAGATGGAACATTTGAAACTAAAAAAGGATATATGCCCGATTCGACTTCTGATCGATACTTAGGTTTACCTCACAGACATCTTGTAAAATTCCGTTCAGTTCAAAAAGCCCGATTTAGTACTGGTTTTGTAATCGAAAATGATGCCGGTGAAAAGTATCAATGGAAACCTGAGGAATTAAGATATGGTGCAGATTTTATTTCGGCCCACGTAGCATTGGAAAACCGAGGGCTGTTCAATATGCTCCTGCTGGGGGATTACCAGTTGAATGTCGGTCAGGGATTGACCTTGACTCATGGTTTTTCGATGGGAAAAAGTGCCGACGCTGTAAATATAAGGAAGGTACACAGGGGATTGAAGCCTTATACAGGTTCCCATGAATATAACTATTTCAGAGGGTTTGCTGCCTCTATAAGTTGGAATAATTTCACAATTTTACCTTTTTTCTCTTGGAAATTCCTTGATGGGAGAATAAATACAGGACCAGATAACAGAAAATATATTAGTTCAATCATCCAGTCAGGGATGCATAGAACACCAAAAGAGTCAGTCGATAGGTTAAATATGGCAGAGACAATTGCCGGAACTGATATGTTATTTCAATCTAATGACAAACGGCTGGAGGCGGGATTTACTATTATGAAAACAAGATATCAGTACCCATACCAACCAAACCCCAATATTTATAATCAATTTACTTTTTTTGGTCAGGAATTACTCAATTCCGGATTACGATTAAATTATACCTTTAAAAATATTTACTTATTTAGTGAACTCTCCTCGTCCGATTTTTCAGGTTATGCCGGATTGGCTGGATTTCAAATGTCGGTGGCACCAGAAACCAATATGGCCTTTGTATATCGCAATTACGGTAAGTCCTATTATGCAAATTATAGCCAACCTTTTTCTGAATCATCCAATCAAAATGAAGAAGGGTTTTATTGGGGGATAAATATGAATTTAAGTAAAAAATGGAAATTAAATTTATATTATGATCTGTTCCGATATCCTTGGTTGAGATATCAGCTATATACCAGTGCATCTCCAGGGAATGAATGGATGTCGAAAATATTCTTTACACCTAATAAATCATCTCAATTTTATTTGCAATATAAAATCGAAACTAAAGAAAAAAACGCCGAAAGTTCTGGTCATACATATCAAACTGCCAGATTTAGCCGTCATCAGTATGTGTTTAATATTGATATAAATCCTGCTCAATTTTTAAATATGAAATTTCGGGTACAAGGTGCTGCTTATCAACAGGATAATGGGTTATTAATTAGCCAGGACTTAAATTTTATTTTTACCAAATGGAAAATCTTCAACAGGTTTGCAATATTTGATGCCTCTGAATATGATGTTAGGCTATACACCTACGAAAGGGATGTATTATATGGTTTTTCCATTCCCGCATTTTATGGAAATGGAATTCGCTACTATTCCACTATTGAATACAAAGCACACAAAAATTTAACCTGTTGGTTACGTGTTGCCCGTTCGAAATACTATGATAAAGAGGAGATTGGAACAGGACTGGAAGAAATAAAAGGTAATACTAAAACTGACTGGAAAATACAGGTGCGGTATTTATTTTAAAAAAGATTTCATTGTTTTGGGATACCACAAATATGAATTTCCATAAACAAAAGCACAAAAAAAGGATTATATGATTATGCAAAAATAGAAATTGCTTGAATTTCAAAAATGGTATTGTTATGAAAGAGATAGCCTTAACTAAGTTTAGCCCTGAGATCATGAATTTGTACCTTCGGCAACATTTTTTATTAAGGGAAAAAATACAAACCACAGACAATATCAAAGAAAAGTTGATTCAGAATAAGATTTTAACCATCTTTTCTAAACTTCATCAAAAAATGTTGAGATTCGACCCCCATGTAAGAGTAATTGTGGGTTTAGGTGGTAATTTTAAAGAAGGCAGGGAAACATATCTCATGAAATACTCTACATTTTGTAAAAGAAAGGAAATTTTTGAATTTCCAAATAATCTTGTGAGTTTTATCCCCCCGGATTTTGATACATTTCTTGAATTCGCTCAGTTCGCAAACAGGGAAAAAGATAATCTTTAGTAAAAACAATCTGAGCGAATGTACCTCTCTTAATGGTATATGCTAATCTTATAAAAGCGGAAGGGCAAAAAAAAGGCCCCGATTTTTCGGGGCCTTGATAACAGGTTGGCGGCGACCTACTCTCCCGCGTGTTACCGCAGTACCATCGGCGCAACCGGGCTTAACTTCTCTGTTCGGAATGGGAAGAGGTGGGACACCGGTGCCCTAGCCGCCATTGTATCT
>JAEWLI010000071.1 GCA_023393375.1 Bacteroidota bacterium | reverse complement strand
TCATATGTGTCTTACAGTTGCTGCCTATTTTTGGTTATTCTCAAAGTTTGGCGATAATTAATGATCCTGATGGTTACACCAACATGCGAAAAGGACCCGGAAGTAGTTATGAAATTGTTGATCAAATACTTAAAATGAAATTTTTTTGATTGAAGATCTTAGTACTTAACTATTTCAAATTCAGAAATGTATTTCAAAATTAAACGTGGAAATTTCAATAAATCTGATCATCATTATGAGTTAGAAAATGATAAGTATGTGATAAAAATTGATGGCAAAACACCTTATAGAGTAGATTGCTGATCTTTCCAAAAGTTTCAAACTTTTGGAAAGCTGTTCGAAACTTTTGAAAAAGTTGCCTTCGGATTAGAATAATCACCAAATCTTTTTATATTTTAGAAATAATATATATTGCGATCAATATGAAAGATCCTTTTGAGCCTGAGTGCTACTATCACATTTACAACCATGCAGTAGGAACGGATAATCTTTTTACCCAGGAAAAAAATTATTATTATTTCTTAAAGAAGTTTAAAGAACATATCTTTCCAATATCGGAAACTTTATGCTATTGCCTTATGCCAAACCATTTCCATTTTTTGGTTAAGATAAGGGACCTTATTGACGAGGATGAACTCATCAACAATCCGAAGCTTACAGCATATTTTCGTATTACCTGCGATTCTCTCGATAGATTTGATATGATCAACAAATACACGAACAAACGATTTTCTAATTTGTTCAGTGCCTATGCCCAGGCGTTCAATAAATCGTGTGGAAGAAAAGGGAGCTTGTTTTCGCAGAATTTTAAACATAAAAAGATTGCATCCGATGATTATTTGACAACAGTTATCCGGTACATTCATTTTAATCCCGTGCGTCATGGTTTTACAAAATCCGTTGAAGAATGGCCGCACAGCTCATACCATGCTATACTATCTGACAAGCCCACAAGTTTGAACAGAAAGGCAGTACTGGATTGGTTTGGCGATAAGGAAAATTTTATCAAGTGCCATCGAGAAATACCTGAGCCTGAACTGTTTATAAGAGAGTTTTAAAGACAAGCCTTTAAAAAAGTTCGAAACTGTTAATGATGAGCTGATCTTTCCAAAAGTTTCAAACTTTTGGAAAGTTGTTCGAAACTTTAAACCTTGAACTTTGTAACCTTAACGATTTTGACGTAATATCAACATTTTTGGTAAACAACACCAATAAGAGGGGAAGGAAATAAATAAATCCTTGTTTACGGCTTAAACAAGGGATGAAACGATCTCGGAAATGATCTTTGGGTTACCGACTATTTGAACGAACCTTTGGAAATCACTAAAAAAAAAATTGTTTAATTTTACTGCTCCAAGATACTGTATCCAATGAGCTATTATCATGAAATTTTGCAGGTAAAGCCAGGGGCTTCGGAAGCCCAGATAAAAAACGCTTACCGTCAACTGGCAAAAAAATATCATCCGGATGTGAGCACATTACCTGATGCACAACAAAAATTTATTGAAATTTCTGAGGCTTATGATATGCTGTTAAATGCCCCTCATGCTGATAAAGGGGTGTCAGAGTTTGCAGATGTTTTTCAATCCACTTCCTGGGATGATCTGCGACGCCAACGGGCATATGCCTATGCTCAAATGAAATATGAAACATTCAGGAAAAACAATGAGGCCTTCAAAAAATCGTGGTATTACGAACCGGTAAAATATCTTTTACATCTGGTTGTGATTATGGGTTATACCATTGCATTTATCATGTTGATTTCGCCCTTGCTTGTATGGTTCTTCGCAGATAATAATAGTTTGACCTTTACAATGAATGTCCTTGCCTTGTTAAGTGCGCATGTTTACAGGTTTAGCCGTGACCTTCAAAAAGAGATCAAACCCTATTTTAACAATTATAAATAACCTGTTTTTTTCAATTTATAGAGGGTGGAGTGGCAAAATAAAAATTTTAACAACAACATCAATTATGATGACTAACCATCAATTGGGGTTTGGGTAATGCGATACTGAAAGTAGTACCATTCCCTTGAACACTATTTACCGTAAGTTTTCCACCATTTGCTTCAATAAATTGCTTAGAAATAAAAATACCAATCCCAGCACTTTGGCTCTCCTTTGCCTCCTTCATGATCCTGTTGTTCAAAATATTCTCTATTGCTTCTTGAGAAATCCCCGATCCCTGATCTGTAACTGAAATCCAATGGAGGTTCTCCTCCTCTCTGTGCGAAATGGTAATCTTGCTGTCGTTAGGGGAATATTTGATAGCATTGCTGATCAGATTGCGTAATATGATCTTTACTATTTCCTCTTCAGAATACACAATAGGATCATCGTGTACATCTACTTGTACTGAGATATTGCGCTCATTTAAAAATGGTTGTAATTGTTCCAGAACATATCTGATTGTACGTAGGGAGTTTACTGGAATTTTGATGATCTCAAAATCTGTAAATTGTTTCCTTGCCCATGTTAGCAGATCGTCCAGTAAGGTTTTGGTAAGCTGTACATACTCTGATATTTTAGGTATGTTTTCTATTAATTCCTGTTCGTTCAATATTTTGTCCTGATAAAGATCCAATACACTTTGAATCATATTTAAAGGACTTTTGAAATCATGAGAAATTACCGATAGCGTTTTGTCTTTCAAATCATTAAGCCGAGAAAGTTGTTCTTTTTGTTCCTCTAGCAATTTTTTATGTCTGGCAAGTACCTCTTTTTGGTAATAAATTTCCTGATTCTGTTTAATGAGCTGGAGATTGGCTTGTTGTTTATCCCTTTTTCCTCTGTACAATATAATAATAGCAAATAACCCCAACAACATGATGATGATGGAAGCTCCAATTAATAGGTTTTTATTGTTAATTTGCATCATTTGAATCTGTAATTGCCTGGCCTGAAGCAACTTTTCATCTTGAAGGGATTGATTCTCATTTTCCTTTTTTACCAGCTGTAAACGATTCAATTCTTTATCCTTTTCCAGGTTTATCAAACTGTCGCTGTATAGTTTTTGTTGTTTTAGGGCTTCATATGCTTTCTGATACTGATTATTTCGTGAAAATATCTCCTGCAGCAATTCATAACTCTCCTGAATTTCAAGTAAAGAACCTGTATGATTGGCCAGTTCAAGTGATTGGTTGGCATAAGACAATGCTTTGTCAGGTTGGTCCTCGTCTAACCATAGTTTGGAAAGGCCAAGGTAAGAATGGTTTAGATTTTTTTTATCATCTATTCCTGATGCAACACCCACAGCCTTTTCAAATAAACGAATGGCTTCTTCTGTTTTATCCATCAAATAATATAACCGTGCCAGATTATTAAGTCTGCTGGCCACACTATATAAATCGCCTGCTTCTTCAGCTAGTGGCAATGCGCGTTGGTATAACGTCAAAGCCCTGTCATAATCCTTTAGCTCTTGGTAAATATATCCTTTGTTATTCAGACAAACACTCATTCCCTGCAAGTGATTTTCCTTTTGGAAATAATCATACGCAGAATCATACATGACGAGTGCTTTTTGATAATCTTTCTGAAATACATAAACCCTGGCAATATTTATTCTGGAACCATTCACCCCGAGCAAATTTCCACTCTGTTCTTCTATCAACAAAGATTTGTAATAATATTTTAAAGCTTCATCTATCGCCCCTTGCTCATGATACACTAAACCAAGATTAGAAAATGAGCGGCTCATCAATTCATGTAGCCCCTCTGCTTCACTTATCTCCAGTGACTGCTGATATAGAATTTGTGCAGAATCCAGCTCACCTTTAACCGTAAGTATCGTGCCAAATATATGCAGTACTTCGGCTTGTCTGGGTTTATCATTGGTTTGAAGGGCATGATTATAAGCATTACGTGCAGTTTCATATGCAGCGTCGGGAGCTTTAAATGCGAGTTCCTTTGAAATCTGTATCAGACTATCAAAATTGACAGCTTTTACAATTCCGGGAAATAAAAGCAGCACCAATATGGTACGGGAACAGAGGCTCAATTAAATCAGGTTTTCTTGGTTATTTATATCTACTTCAAATTAAGCAAATAAAATATTAAAATAAAATATGATTGGCAAATTTTTTATCATTTAAATACGTATTAACAAAAACAGGTGAAAATTTCAGTAGGATAAATCGGAATATATTGACTGTTCATTTCTAACCTGATAAATAGACAAAAAACCGAAACGTCTTTATTAATAAAAACCCCATATATCTCTTTCATCAATGATGAATTGAGCTATATAGGGTCAATGTAAAAAGCCTAAAAAAAGATTATTGCTTTAATGCCATCTTAATGATCTTCTCAACCACTGGCTTAGGTTGATTTTTTCTATCAAATAATAATGGGTAATCTGTACGACCACGGACCGGCCAACCATTTTTCCAGGAATTACCATCATTGACACCCCAGAGCGTTACCCTTGAAATCACATCTTCATATTTTAAAAACAAGCTGAAAAAGTCCATATAACGCTGCTCAAAAATCGTATTCACAGAATCGGGTAGCCCTTCAGTATATGGATTTAGTTTTTGCTGATATTCAAAACTTGCTGAAACTTCAGCTCCTACCCTACGATCTGGCATTTCCAAAACCGTAAGATCCAGCTCTGTAATCATAACTGTGACACCAAGGTCAGCATATGCTTTTATGCTTTTCTCAAACTCTTCGATTGATGGATGATCAAGTCCAATATGACCTTGCATACCTATTCCATCAATTTTTACACCCTGATCCTGTAATTTTTTTACCATGGCAACCACACCATTCCGTTTGCCAGGTTCTGCCATGGAATAGTCGTTATAGTAAAGTTCAACTTCCGGATCGGCTTCGTGAGCAAACTGAAACGCCAGCTTGATAAAGTCTTCACCGAGGATCTGATAAAACTTGCTGTTACGGAAGCTGCCGTCATCCAATACAGCTTCGTTCACCACATCCCATCCTTTTACTTTCCCTTTGTAACGGCCAACTACTGTGTGAATGTGCGTTTTCATCCTCTCAGTAAGCACTTCCTTTGATACATCGTTCCCATTATTATCTGTAAAGAACCAGCGGGGTGCTTGTGAATGCCAGATCAATGTATGACCTACGATATGCATATTGTTTTTCATACCAAACTCCACGAAACGATCAGCCAAGGTAAAATCGAACTCACCTTCACGAGGTTGCATAAGTCCGCTTTTCATAATATTTTCCGCTACAATGGAATTGAAGTTTTCTTTTACCACTTTTATTTCCTCGGCATTCTCTTCGTTGATTTGCCATGTATTCAGTGCTGTTCCAATATAAAATTTTCCTTTAAATGCATCTTTTAGCGTCACTGAAGGAGCAGGAATATTAACAGGTTTGAAAAGCATTTGCGCATAATGGAATAAATTGTCTTTCCAAACATTAAAATCATGCTGTCCTTCTGGAATAACACGATAAATATGAGGTATTTGATTTGCTTTTAAAAATTCGTGAGTCCTTTGACTTACTCTGATAAGATTATCTTTATCACCACATCCAATCCACAATAGTTTCAACTTGTTTTTGGCCTCCTCTACATTAGGAATTAATTCTTCAGGAGCCTTTGTATTGGGGGCAGATGAAAAACCGCCTACCCAGGCAAACTTGTCCAGGTTGCCCAATCCAAAGTTGAGCGATTGGCCACCACCCATGGATAAGCCGCCAATGGCGCGGGATTCCCGATCTTTTAGAACAGGATATTTCTTCTCGATAAATGGTATCAGATCATTTAGTAAATCTTTCTCGAAGGTTGCAAATGCCTGTACTTTATCTTGTTCGAAAATATTGCCAACAGCCCGATCGTCTTTCATGGCCCGTCCATTGGGCATCACAACGATCATGTCTTTCATCTTATCATTAGCATACAAATTGTCAAAGATTACCTGCGGCTGAGCACCGTTTAACCATTCCTTTTCATCTCCACCAATTCCATGCAGAAGATACAACACAGGATATTTTTTCTTTTTCGAAAAATTAGGTGGTGTATAAACAAGGGCTTTTCTTTTTGTGCCAACAGTTTTTGAATCATAAGTTATACTATCAATTTTTCCTTTTGGGATTCCACTAAGTTCAGCATCAAACCCTGATGGAACCGGACTATAACCATTTTGTGCAAACCCAATGATAGCAATCAGTAGAAAATGGAATAAAAGAATTGTTCGTCTTTTCATTATTGAAGGATAATTAGTTTATAATATGTAATGTCTTTGAACAAATATAGGAAACGTTAGCTTTGCCATACAATTGATTTGTTACAGGAACTCCTTAATATGTTACATTTATCAAATTTTAACTTTTCATTTAGAATTTACCTGATATCATGAATGAAAAATGTTAATGGCTAATACTTTTAGAAAATATTAGCCATTAAACGCCACAATTGCTAAAGTAGAATTACAATTTTAAAATAACCTGACTTCCTTGATAATCAACTACATTCTCGTAAACCTCATCAGCTTCGATATCTGAATGATCACCACTATCCAACAAGACAATATTAAACTTTCTTTGTTCGAGCATTCCCGGAAAAGAACCTTTTCTATCGCTAATTGTCAATGTTTTATTGGTATTATTCCATGTGAAGGAGATTTCGGCATTCATTTCTTTTTCATAATTGTAATTATCGCTCTCATCTTCATAAAGGATAAATTCGCCATCGGCTCCTTCGTAAATTCTAATCTCCAATTCATCAGCCAATTTTTCATCTGAATATTGAATTGCAGGGCCTATTGGAATAATGGAACCGGCTTTTACATAAAGGGGTAGGATATCGAGTGGTGCATGGGTTTGTACGGTTTTACCACCATCAAAACGTTCACCAGTCCAGAAATTGTACCAAAGGGATGATTCAGGCAAATAAACTTCTTGATTGGTTACACCCGATTCAGTAATCGGTGCAATTAAAAAAGCTCGTCCAAACATGTATTGATAGGCTTGATCTACCGCCTTATCATCATTTCTGAAATCCATTACCAATGGCCGCATCATAGTGGAACCACTATTGGTCACCTGCCAAGCCTCTGAATAAATATAAGGTAAAAGTCTGTATCGCAGGTTCAACATTTTCCGCATATTTTCTTCCACCTCAGCACCATATTTCCAGGGCTCAGTTTCAGACTGATACCCATGTATCCGAAATATTGGACTAAACGCTCCCCATTGAAACCAGCGGGTAAGCAGTTCATGATAATTCTTATCGGTATATTGAGAGGGACCGGGACGGAAAAAACCACCAATATCGGTAGTCCAGTATGGCAATCCTGTGATTGTAAAGTTCAAACCGGCAACAATCTGACGGCGGTAAGCATCCCAATCGCCCCCTACATCGCCCGACCAGTTGATGACCCCATAACGCTGCTGACCTGAGAATGCCGAACGGGTCAATATACATACCCGCTTTTCTTCAGAAGTGGCCTTTTGGCCTTCATAAACTGCCTTTCCTACCATCAATGGATAAATCAATCGATAGAAATTTCCTAAGCCGATGTGTGTTTGTTCGCCCGTCAATGCATCGTTTTCAGGTTCTACGGCATCCATCCACCACGCATCTACACCATGATCGAACATGTTCTCTTTCAGAGTAGCCCAATATTCCTTGCGGGTTTCAGGATTAAAATAATCTAACCATTTAGTACCTGGGATAAAACGTTCGTTGGCTACATATTCCTGACCAAGGGTAGAGTTCTTATCAGGATTTGACCAAATGGAAACACAAAAATGGGCATCCAGATCGTGTATCTCCTTGATAAAACTTGAGGGGTTTGGGTAATTAGCTTCATCAAATTGCGGCACACCCCAACCTTTACTGCCCCAATATTGCCAGTCTTGTACGATGACGTCCATGGGAAGTTTACGTTCACGGAATTCTTTCACGGTTTCCACTAAATGGTTGGAAGAGGTATATCGTTCACGGCATTGCCAAAAACCATACGCCCATTTGGGAAACATAGGTGCATGACCAGATAAATTACGGTATGATGCAATCACTTCATCGGCCGAACCTGCAAACACAACATAGTCCAATTTTTGGGCATTGGGTGATCTGAAAGTTGTAATATCATCGTTTAATTTCCAGGACAAAGTCGGTTCGTTATCCGATTTACAAACCAACTGCACTTCGTGTTCACCAGCTTTAAGGTTCACCAATGTACCAGCAGTTGGTGGCAACCACATGTTTCTTTGATCGATAACCGGCTCCCCGTCGATCACCACATAATGCCGGTTGCCCATATCGCCCAGATCTAGAAAGAGGGAATATTCACCATCTTCAGGTACAGAAAATTTGCCAAGGTAAAGCGACTGGTTTTGCGATATCTTTTGTGTACCTGCTGTCGTGGTCACTTCGACGAGTTTCTCACTTTCAGCTGGTGACTCCTGCTTTTCAAGTGGTATAAAATTGTCCGCTGGATTGAAGTCAGTCAAACCGTACTGGTGCCACAATATGCCATAACCTTTATTGGAATAAATAAAAGGAATGGCGATCTGGCTGTTGACCTGTGTTAAACGGCGTGCAATGCCCTTAAGGTTATAATTGCCATCCTGAAATTGCCCTAAGCCGAATATTGCCTCATCCGTTGGGGAATTGAACCCTTGTTCAATAAAATAGCATGGTTCGCCCATTACGGAGTCAGCTTTATACACTCTTGATCCGGTCTTTTCACTCAGGATAATCTTACCCGTCTTATCCAGATAGGTAAGATTACCAGTTATAGCATCCACCTCCACGTCCATACCTTTAAGAGTAACCCGGATAATATCCCCGGATTCGGTGACTTCAAACTCTGGTGTCTGTGGTTCCCCGCTCAATATAAATTCAGGAACGGAAATCTCCTCCCCTTCAAAATATTTTACCCTGATTGCATTGTCGGCTATGGGATAAATACCAAGTGACCCATTTTGAATATTTACGGTAACTCCTTCTTTTCCCGTTACATATTTTTTGTCCGTCTGTTGACAATTAAATATAAAAAGGCTGATTGCGAAAAAATATAATAGTTTCATAAGTTTGGTTTTTGAGTTAAGAATACACCGTGCTTCGATAGTATTAATACTGCATATTAGCTTTCGATTCCATTTCTTTTCCAGAAGTAAAAGGCACCAAAGTAAAACTGTATGTATGCCCTTCGCTGCTAGGTTTGACCAGATAAGGTTCGTGCGGCATTGCACCCCAACTGTCGTCGCCACTTACTCCAATCATTCGGTAGTCAATATGCAGTTCTACAAGATCCCGGGGTTGAATGTCGTTTGTATGGAGCAGGTTCTTATCTTTGTTTGGACCTGCATCAAAATCTTCCGTGGTATTATGCAAGGCATTAAATTCTATCAAAGAATCAGCTACCACTAAAATGCCACTGCCATCTTTTCGTTTTAAAGCCATCCACCGTACATCGGTGCGGTGACCATTTTCCTGAGGACGTATATAAGGTACATACATGTCGGCCACTGTAGTTTTATAATGACCTACAAAAGTTGACGAATTACGATCGGAATAATTTTCCCATGGCCCACGACCTAAATACTCCACTTGGTTCAGTTCTTTCGGCAAATGCATTTTCATCCCCACTCGTGGAATAACCGGTATGTTTTCCCCATTGGTTACCAATGAATTATCTACCTTGACAATGCCACTACCCATAACCGTGTATATGGTTTTCCAGGTCGATTGTAATGAGTCTAAATTGTAAACCACTTCAACCTGAACTACATTTCCTTGTTGACTTGTTTTTACACTTGCCGGAAGTGGTGTTTCATCTGAAGCTTTTTTCCAAAGGCGTGCAACACGTGGCATGCGCCAACCGTAATCGTTGTCGGTTGTTCCACGCCAAAATGCAGGTCGGGGGCCTTGTCCGTTCAACAACAATTCTTTTCCTTTAAACTTATAGGAGGTGATTATCCCTGTTTTATTATCTATGGCTAATGAGAAACCACTACCTGAAATATCAATAGAAGATCCTTCTTTGTACGATACTTTTCCAGCTTTTGACATGTCAAATAAGGCTTTGGGAGATTCAATTGGTAATTTGAATTGTTCAGAGGCTATTTCCCATCCTGCAGGCAAAAGGTTTTCAGTTACAGTGGTTTTAGCGGATATTTTCAGAAAATACTCAATGCCCGTTTTTGCTGAAATACCCTTTATATCAATTTTTACAATTTTAGACTGTTCGGGTTCAACATTTAAAACAGGTAGTTTTCCGCTTTTCACCACTTTTCCGTTGGCCGTAATTTCAAAACTAAAGGCATACTTGGAAAGGTTGGTAAACCGGAATTTGTTGAAAACTGAAACCTGACCTGTAGCAAGATCTTCTGGTGTGAAGCCAACATTCTGATATACATGTTTCACTTCAAGACTATGCGGCTTGATACTTCTGTCAGGATAAACCACACCATTGATAAGGAAGTTGCCGTCTGATGGAGTTCCCTCGGGGCCATAATCGCCACCATAAGCCCAAAATTCTCCTTTTTCATTTTTTTCGGCGAGCCCTTGATCCACCCAGTCCCAAATAAAACCACCCTGCAATTGCGGATATTTCTCTATAATTTCCCAATAATCCTTTATGTTCCCAATACTATTACCCATAGCGTGCTCATACTCGCACAGTATCAATGGGCGGTCAGTATAAGTTTTGGCATAATGTTCAATATGCTGTGGTTTGGCATACATTGGGGCAACAATATCAGTATTCCATTCGTGGCCGGATTGTTCATATTGAATTGGTCGCATTTTATCGCGGCTACGAATGTAAAGATACGTCTGATAGAAGTTGTACCCATTTCCCGCTTCGTTACCAAGTGACCAAATGACAACAGAAGGATGGTTCTTGTCCCGCTCAAACATGTTACGGGTACGAAACATGTGGGCTTCTGTCCATTCAAGATTATTAGCAAGGCTTTTCCCTTTTGCCCGGTCGTAACCCATACCATGTGACTCAATGTTGGCTTCATCTACCACATAAAAACCATATTTGTCGGCAAGTTCATAAAAAATTTCAGGTTGTGGATAATGGCTAAGGCGAATGGCATTCACGTTGAGCTGTTTCATCCTTTCCAAATCAAGCATTATATCTGCCTCATTAACAACCTGACCAGTTATTTGATTAAATTCATGAAGGTTTACACCTTTGAGCAACACCCTTTTTCCATTTACTAAATAAAGTCCGTCCTTCACTTCACTTGTACGGAACCCAATTTTTACAGAGGTGGCTTCTGTTACATTTCCTGATCCTTCAGTATTGGTAATGAGCAGGGTGTAAAGATTTGGGGTTTCAGCACTCCAGGCTTTCACTTGTGGAATGGTAGCGTTGAAATTTAATACACCTGTAGAGTCAGCAATATCAACTGTTTTAGTCCCGGATGCAACTTTTTTCCCAGCACTATCAATAATTTCATACGCTACCGAACGTGAAACGTTTTGTCCGGTATGGTTCTTTAATTCCACATCGAGGTCGAAAATACCATCAGTATAAGTACTGTCAAGCGTAGTTTTCGCATAAAAATCGCGCAATCGTACCCTCGGCTGAGCATACATATATACATCGCGAGGAATACCACTCAAACGCCAAAAATCCTGACATTCGAGGTATGCGGCATCACTCCAGCGGAAAACTTCAACGGCAATTGAATTTTTCCCAGGTTTCACATATTGAGTAATGTCGAATTCCTGCGGGGTTTTGCTGTCCTTGCTCATACCCACTTTTTGACCATTTACCCAAACAAAGCCCACCGATTTGATTGATCCAAAAAAGACAAAAATCTGTTTTCCATCCCAATTCTGGGGGATGTCGAAATCACGACGGTAATAACCGATATTATTCTTTTCTAAGTCATTGATATAAGGAGGCTTGAAATTCCATGCAGGATAAAACTCGTAACTTACGTTGGTGTATATAGGGATACCGTAGCCTTGAATCTCCATATTAGATGGCACAACAATATCATCCCAACGTGAAATATCATGATCAGGATTTGCGAAATTTTCAATCCGGTTTGATACACCAGTCATAAAATTGAACTTCCATGTTCCATTCAACGAAATGAATCTGGAAGAATTCAGCTTTTTGTTTTGTAAAGCGGCATCCCTGTTTTCATAACTGATAAAAGTAGCACGGGGATATTCTTTATTAATTCCCTGAATTGCCGGGTTTTCCAGCTCAGGATGTCGTGGACGATCTTGTGCCTGTAATTCTGTAATGGAAAGTATTCCCAGCACTATAATGATTATTTGTTTCATATTCTATTATTTAGCAACTAAGTAATTCTTATTTAAACTTCCACCAGTCGAAGTTGAACAGGTCTTTATCCCCTTTGAACACAAAATACAAATCGTGGACACCACTAACTTTTTTAACGGGTGCGGTAAAGGTTTTCCAAATACCCAACTCACGCGAGGTATCAATATCCACTGTTGCAATGACAGGACCATCAACTTTACCTGTATGGATTTCGATTTGACCACCATAGATTGCTGAGACGCTTACCTCAATTGATTTTGCCCCGGTTCCAAAATTAACACCTTGTACTTTTATATAATCTCCATGATGAATGGAGGTCAAAAACAGACGGTCAGCAATTTTTTTTCCACGTGCCCAATCAAAATCCCCTTCCCATTCTGTTTCAAACATAGTTTTGACCCCTTCGCTCCATGCCATTGTTTCAGCTTCCACACGTGTGAATGGATCTAATGTACCAATTTGTTTTGGCCCTTCTACTGAAAAATATTTCCGATTTTGTATGGTACCATCAGGATTGTACACCATTTCGTCCATATCGACAGAGCGACGTTCATAAAATTTCGGGGTGATGTGTTTCAACAAATCGTAGCTATGTCCAAAACAATAAGATTTCCCTTTGTATTCTATGATACCCGGATGATTGCCCCGGGTTAGTTCTGATGCATCTATGATCATTCCTTTATATTCCCAGGGACCCGTAGGAGATTTGCTCATGGCATAACCAATTCCTTCAGGGCAACAGGTTGAGGCATAAGCCATGTAATAGTGGCCATTCCGTTTCCAAACCCACGGCCCTTCCTGATAATTTTTAGGTGTTGTTGGTTCCTCTACGATATCACCCGAGTAGGAAATCATATCCTCGTTCAGCTTAACATAGTAAACTTTGGGATTTCCCCAGTACATGTAAGCCTGACCATCATCGTCAATTAAAACTGTAGGGTCGATATCATGATTGCTGTTTCTGATTAAAGGCTTTCCAAGTGGATCCTTGAAAGGGCCATAAGGACTATCTGCAACCAAAACACCTATTCCAACTCCCCCTGGCATTGGACAATATAGATAAAACTTCCCATTACGTTCAATACATTGAACCGCCCAGGCACCATTGTCGTACGGCACCCATTCGAAATTTTTCAATGATGCTACTACGCCATGCTCAGTCCAATTGACCATGTCTGTTGACGAATAAAGCAACCAATCGTACATTTTGAAACCCATGGCATCATCTTCATCATGGCTGGTATATAGAAAAACGGTATCGTTATAAACCAGAGGTGCCGGGTCGGCCGTATATTTCGTCTGGATGATAGGATAGGCGTTCGGTTTTTGGGCATAAGTATTAAAACTTATTGTTAATGCAATAGCTAATATAATTGCACCAAAACGTGATAAGGTAGTTTTAGGTTGAGCCATCTTTTTTACTTAAATTAAATTATTTGAATAACCACCAGTCGAAATTGAACAAATGGCCCTCACCCCCTTTAAATACAATATACACATCATGAACTCGATTAACTTTCTTGAGTTTTGTAGAATGAACCTTCCAATTCTGCCCCCCATCGGTATTTTTCACTTCACATGTGCCCAACAAATTACCATCAACACTACCCAGACGAATCTCAATATTACCACCTGTATTATCAGAAGCTGCACTTGCCTCAAATTTTTTAGCACCTTTGCCAAAGTCTACGCTGCGTACTAAAATGTAATCGCCATTGCTAATTTCCGTGACATAAACACCGGTTTTATCATCGTTTGAAACTTTTACCCCTTCAGACCAGGCTATGGTTTCGGCTTCAACCCTTTTAAATGGGTTTAAATTGGATACACTTTCCCTTACTCCCTCTTTTGTAGGTTTAATCATTGGAATAGAGCCATCGGCATTGTACTCAAACTGCTCCACACTCACCGAACGTTGAAAACCTTCACCTGATAAATCCTGGTCATGATAGAAGAAATATGAATTTCCCTTAAAGTCGATTATTCCTGCGTGGTTGGTAAAAGCCAAATGAGGTGCCCTTTCCATGATATGCCCTTTATAAGTCCAAGGACCTGTAGCAGAAGGTGCGGTAGAATACGCAATGTATTCTGGAATACCTTCTGCGGCATATATCATATAATAGAGATTGTTGCGTTTGTAGAACCATGGCCCTTCGGTATAGGATGTTCCAGGATTTCCATCACGACCTTCTTTAAAGCCAAATGACTCAGCTGTCATATCCACGGAAATAATTCCATCTTGTCCAATGCTGCGGTCGTACGAAATCATATCTTCATTCAACTTTACGTACCACAAACTTGGATTTCCCCAATATAAATAAGCCTGACCGTCATCATCAACAAAAACAGTAGGATCGATATCTTGCCAAATATGATCACTATCGATAAGGCGTTTTCCAAGGGGATCGCTAAATGGCCCGGTAGGAGAATCAGCAACCAATACGGCTATTCCATCACCATGAATGGGAACATACAGGTAAAACTTTCCATCCCTTTCAATTGCTTGTGGTGCCCATGCACCATTTGTTTTATTTGACCAGCTAAAGTCTTTTAGTGATGCAACAGCTCCATGATCAGTCCAGTTTACCATATCGTCCGATGAATAACAGCGCCAATCGAGCATTGTGAAGAAGTTATTCACCGTTTCATCTTCATCGTGCGACGTGTACACATACACCCTGCCATCGTAAACCATTGGTGCCGGGTCGGCTGTATAAAAAGTTTGAACAATAGGGTTCTGTGCTTTTATACTCTGGAATAACATTGCTATTCCAAAAGTCAATAATAATTTTATTTTAAACATTCTATTTTATTTAGTTAGAACAAATCCTCCATTAGGTTGAATGGTAACTGAAAACTTTCCATTTTTAGACACCGTAATGGCTTCAGTGAATGGCGTTCCGTCTTTTTTGTCGTTATAGATAGCCACTTTTTGGCCAGCTAACATAGGCAGTTCGAGATTTAACTTTTTAGCTTCTTTCTCAGCATTTATTCCTGCGATATACCATGTTTCACCATGGCGACGGGCGATCACGCTATATTTTCCAGGATAGCCTGCAATAAACCTGGTTTCATCCCAGGTAGTAGGGATGTTGCGCATAAATTCAAGTTCGAATTGTGGCACTTCCGTAAGATTATTAGGTGTTAATGCAAAAAACTGAACCGGGTTCTGAAAAAGGACGGCAGTTGCGAGCTGGAAAATATCTGTAGTTAACCTTTTTTGACCCTGTTGATTTCCTTTATTGAGGTACTTATTAAGTACAACACCTCCAAATTCCATGCTGGCTACTGTATTGCGGATGAACGGATGTAAACTTGCATAAAAAGCCTCCTTTTCCCTGGTATCCTGTACAAAAACCAACATTTCAGAAGCTAAAACAGCTTCGGATCCTATAAAATTAGGGTACATTCTTTCCCATCCCCGAGGGAGTGTGGCACCGTGGAAATTCACCATTAGGCCATAGTCATTGGCATCTGAAAGAACATCTTCATATAAACGCAGGGTTTCCTGTTTGTCACCTCCTAAAAAATCGACTTTTATGCCTTTTACCCCTGCTTCCTTCATCCATTTCATTTCTTTTTTTCGTGCTATGGATGTGTTCATTTTATCAATCGGAGTTTGAAATGCATCGTTGAATGAACCATTGGAATTGTACCATAAAAACACTCCTACACCTTTTCCAGCGGCATATTTAATAAGTTCTTCCATTTTCTCATAACCAATATTCCTGTCCCACCAGGCATCTATCAATATGTACTCATATTCCATCGCTGCAGCCAAATCAATATACTTCGATTGGTCTTCATAATTCATGCTATTGTCCTGCCAGATGATCCAACTCCATGTGCTGCGACCATATTGATAATCTTGTGAAGGCTCATACAATGGCTCTACAACATCCCATGGGATAGTAGTTTCTACAATAGGTTTTAATGTTTCCCCAACAGTAATTGTACGCCAGGGTGTTATACCGGGAAGGCCAATTTGTGCTCCAGAGCTTCCAAATCCATTGTTTTGTGCTGGATTCGGATATTCAACTGTATACAGCCCATTATTAAAGCTGCTTAAATGAGATGCGCAATAGAGACTTCTTACACCAGTTTCAGACAACAATACCCAACCATTATCTCCTATTTTGAATAATCCAGGAAATACATATCCTTCTGAGGATCTGTTCCTTTCCATTGGATAATCAGCCTCATATCCACTTTCATAACTGGGAGAAGTTCTCGCAAAGCCTTGCATTGGCCTCATCATATGTGATAAAAAGCTTGTAGTAGCCGATGGGAACCGGAATCCTGTTGCTTCTTTTTCTACCACACATGCCCTGGTTTCTCCCCACATAGGCAGTTCATATCTGAAAGCAATATCATTATTGCTTACCTGGAACAATATGGAAATTTCCTTTTTATCCGCATTTGTAAATGTGGTTTTCAGAGTATTCGCATTGTAGGTAACACTGGCGTGTTTAATCTTTTCCTGGGTATATTCTTTGTTTACTTTATCAGTACTGGAATTTACAAAACTCATACCCGAACTGAAATCGCCTTCGTTGGTTGTCAACCCCAACGGAGAGTTTTCAAGCATCGTTTTTCCATTATATATGACAGAATATACAGGGATGCCATTCTCAACATTAATATTTAACTGAAGTAGCCCATCAGGACTTGCTACATTTGCCACCTGTTGAGCAAACAGACTCGATGCAAAGAGTGTAAAAGTGGCCATGAATAAAACCGAAAACAAATATTTCATAAATGTGTAATTATATATAGTGTATAAATATTAATATTCTGATTTATTTTGAAATTTGGTTATTTATTCTAAAAAAGTCAAAATCGACATAACCACCTGGTGTTTTGGTTGCATAATTGAATAAGCCAAAACGATATCCCATAAAGTGCTCCATCAGGGTATATTCCATTTTAAGTTCATCACCAATTTTTGTCCATGATTTGCCATCAAGACTATAATAAAAATGGGCCAAATCAGCACGATCCCTATAGTCACAATCAACTTTTAATTGAACAGTATGCTGTGAAAGTGGCACCCGCTCTATCTCTACAGGTTCATCAGTCTGAGCACTTACCATAAAAATAAATTTTTGCCCATTTTCATATTTCACTCCAACTTGGCCATATTTTCGCTGAAAAGCACATAAACCGGCAATATCCCCCTCTTTCATATTTGTAACATCAATAGATGTAATACCTGAACTTTGTGGACCAAAAGTCCTTTGAGTAAGGGTATTTAGTGCTTGTTGGAGTTCATCAACCACTTTTCCGGTTTTCAGCCGAAGATATCCTTTTCTCTCACGCACAGACCATAAAGTGTTGTCGGGGTTATGGTTCCATTGCCATACCAGTGGTAAATCAGCCTCTTTGCGCTTCCGAGTAAATTCATCCGAAGCTACAATACCAGGCCTTAATCCTTTACTTACCGGTAAATCAAGTACATCTGGTACCTTACCGTCAACACCCAATACTGGCCAGTCATTCTCCCATTTTACGGGAACCAGGTAAGGGATTCGTCCAACGGCACCAAAATCACGAAAGAGGAAAGCAAACCACCGCCCATCCGGTGTATCAATTAAACCACCCTGGGCCACACCCTTATCTTGCAAGGCTACTCTGCCTTCCCATGGTCCATTAATATTATCAGCACGGTGAATCACTACAGTACGCATGCCACCCCGAGGCCAGGTGATCGCAAACAAATAATATTTGCCATTTACTTTAAAAAGCTGAGCACCTTCGGCACCCAGCATTATATTATCACCGGCAGGGGCACTTGCATTATCAATTAATACTTTTTCGGTTTCCTTTTTTATATCAGTCAGGTCTTCTTTCACTTCGGCCATAAAAAGCCTTCCATTTCCCCAAATCATATAGATCTTACCGTCATCATCAAAAAATATAGTATTGTCATGAAGCGATGGAGTAAAGGATTTCTCTTCCCATGCTCCATTTTCAATATCTTCTGTTGTGAAGATATAAGTTTTCCCTGTGGTGCTCGAAAATGTAGAAATATAATATTTACCATTGTGGTAACGAAGGGAGCTTGCCCAAGAGCCCCGGCCATATGCATGCTTACCTTTTTCGAGGTTTAAGGCATCATTATCACCCAGTTTATCATATGCATAGTTGACCAATTCCCAATTCACTAAATCGGTCGATTTCATGACAGGCACACCTGGATTCATATGCATGGTGGTACTGCTCATGTAATAGGTATTCCCTACCCTTATCATGGACACGTCCGGGACATCTGCATGAATTATAGGATTGCGGGCTTGTCCTGTGGCAGTGTTTAAACCTGTTATACAAGTTACTGCCATTAAAAGAATTATGAATATGTTTTTCATTTTATTAGTTTATTTTAACAAATATTATCATTCTTATCTTGTCCAAAATCAGGATTTAGGTACAACAAATTATTAATCGACAAAACTGCTATTTAGACATTCCTGAATTCTATATTTCATGCTGAATTATTTCTTTTTTACCCGAATGACGGTTAATGACATTGGAGGAGCCTCATAGGCAAATTTCTTATTTACCTTAACATCAGTCTGTACCGGAACCACAGCATGGGGGTTATCAAAAGTATTTTCATCTTTTGCCTTACCTGCCAATACAGTTTGAACAGCCCTATTGCTCAAATGCTTAAAACGTGAAAGATCTATTTCCATTGTCTTGCTTACACCATCTACGTTAACTAGTTTAAGGATTACTTCACCTGAATTACTATCCATTACGCATGAAGATGCCTGCAGCGAATCTGTTTTAACTGTTTTAATCACGTTGTCGAAATAATGATCACCCTGGTTTGTCATAAACATTTTCTGAACATGGAAATTGGGTGTAGGCACAATGTTCATATTGTCGAAGAATATGAGGTCTGTTGTCCATTGGGTGAAATCCTTTTTCGCAAGCAGTGGTGCGTAAGATGCCATAATTAAGATGTCGCCATTACGTTCAAAAGATGTCATATAGGCAGCTTCAGCAATTGCATTGAACATTTTATTACCCCAAGAAGCATACTCCCCAAGATATACCTTGGCTCCATTTCGGTCGTATTTATCATAGCGATAATGATTTGCAAGCAACCAATCAGGTTGTACATAGTAATGTTCATCGACTACCGGTACATCAAGTTTATTGACGATTTCCCAGCCCTTGTCGAAATCCCTTCCGCTATGGAATGGTCCTGACGAACCGATTACTGTTATTTCGGGATGTTTTTCCTTGATGGCATTATAAATCATTGTAAAACGCTCTTCAAATTCCGGGGTCATCTTATCTTCGTTACCAATTCCTAAATATTCGAGATTAAACGGCTCAGGATGCCCTGCAGCGGCACGTTTGGCACCCCAGGTAGAGGTTGCAGGCCCATTGGCCCATTCAATTAAATCCAATACTTCCTGAATATATTCATTCATATCGTCCATACAAATTGCTTTTTGTCCGGCACCACCTATCACATGTGTACCTCCTGAATTCTGACAGCTTACTGCGGCAGGTAAAATGGGAACGGGTTTGGCACCAATATCTTCGCTAAACTGAAAATATTCAAAAAAACCAAGCCCTGCAGTTTGGTGATAACCCCAGATATTGCGTTGTGCTTTTCGTTGTTCAACAGGACCTATGGTATTTTTCCAACGGTACATGTTTCCGACTCCATCGCCATGAACCAGACATCCACCAGGAAAACGGACAAACCTTGGTTGCATATCTGCAAGCATTTGAGCCAGGTCGGCACGTAAGCCATTGGTGCGATTTTTAAAAGTTTTTTCAGGAAATAGAGAAATCATATCCAATGCTACCTTTCCTTTGGATCGAGCCAAAACTACTAATGAAGAGCTATCACTGCTTATTGTTGGGGTTAATGTAGCAGTGTGCTTTGACCAGTTTTCAGCACCTACCTCTAACGTGGCTCTGGCCAGCTCCTCCCCATTATTGCCGATCAGAATTATTTGGAAATTGATTGAAGTATCGCTTAATAGCTTGGCAAACATGGAGAAATTATAATTTTCACCTTCACGAATCACCATTCCATTGAATCCCGTATTTTTCATCCCAACTCCTGACTCCACTTCAATTTGCGGATAATCCCCAATATATTCTGCATCCAATACGATGTAATGTGGATTGTTTGGATGAAGCGGCGCATTTGTTTCGACACTAATTCTACCAATTGAATGACCTGGCAGCAAAAACTCCCAGAAAGAAAACGGATGCCATTCACGACGTTCACCGGGGTTGTACTCAAATGAGCGGTTTTGAACCAGCTCAGCATACAATCCACCATCGGCGGCATAGTTAATATCTTCAAAAAAGAGACCAAATAAATCTGAACTTATTTTTTTGCCATCGGTATAACTTTGCGCTACCAATAATACAGGAAAACATAACCAAGTTATCCACAGCAATGTACAAGATATTATTTTTGTCATATTAATTATATTATCATTTCCTTTCAATCTCAAAATCACTAATATAGGGATAATTTATAATACACACGTTTGTATTCTTGATAATTTAAAATATTAATGTTATCCAATAATCGGAAAAACGGTAACGAAAGCTTAAATGGCATGACATAATCGCTCCTTTTCATGGCCAATGAGCGAGTATTTAGTTTTCCATCCTTGCTTCCGGTCGATTGTGCAGAAACCATAGTTACTGAAAAAAAGAGACTGATTATTATTATAATGTTTTTCATTAATTTAATTTTTGACCAACCGGATATGATAAACCGCACCCGCCGTGTTGTGCGGTAGTGCCTGAAATTTCACTCTTATATGTTGTTTTCCATCAACAAATGACGGGGGAATAGCATACTCCAAATCCTGAAACTTCGATTGGTTCCACCGTCCGGTATTATCTTCAGTCAATAGCTTTTCATCGTCAATGTAAATATCAAATTTACGGCCTCCCCATTCAGCACCCCAATAGCGCACAATAAGGCTAAGGTTGGTTTCGGAGTTTGTTTTCATTTCATAACTAAAATAGCCCCCACCACGGGCATCGCGATAGAACTCATTGTGGGTGTTGCCTGTACCTGAATTTTCATTTTGCATGGCATGGTCGGTTTCGGGTTGTTGTTCACCAGTTGCCACAAAGTCTATGGTTCGGTTTTCTATTTCAATCCTTTGTTTTTCCAGATTGGTTAACGAATCAAGATGTGCCTGATAACCACTATTTGTTAATGCCAACCAGTACATCATGTACCTGGAATCGTGGATATGAGAAAATGGTTCCAGTTTTAGCTTAATAGGATTTATCATATTCACGTTGAGGGTAAAATTTAAGGGTTCTCCTTCAACAGGTATCAATTTGTTTGCAATATTTTCTATATCGTCTTCTATCAATATGGGTGCTTGGTCAATTGGGTACAATCTACCTCCCGGATATTGCGCCCAACGACCGTCGTCGGCTAGTAGTCCCCTTAAATCATCGGAACCGGTTTTGGCAGTAAGCAGTATTGGGCCATGCATAAAAGCAATGTAATTGGGAACATTGGGCAAATGTTCAATGGTATTGTGCATCGGCAATTCCACTTCAATTACATCGCCTTTTTTCCATTTTCTGTCGATACTGACATAAGAAGATGGAAGCGTGGAGTAATTCACTGCTTTCCCATTTATTGAAATTTTCAATGCACCTTTTTTCACCCACTCGGGATACCTGATCATCAAATTAAATTTTGAAGACCCTTGGGTTATAGTCAGTTTGGTGCGCTCTTCATAAGGAAAATTTGTCTCCTGCTTGATGCTAACTTTTTTATCTTTCCAATTCAGTTCCGAAGCAATAAAGAGGTTCAGAAACAAAGAATCCGCTGAATGAGTATAGATAAACTGATTATATTTTCCATGGTTTTCCATACCAGTACCCACACAACACCACATAGCATTGTTAGGTGTAGAATAAACCCTGTAATGACGCGGACGTGCAGTTGTAAAATATACATATCCACCATGTTCGGGATGTTGGGTTGAAAGAATGTGGTTGAACACTGTTCGCTCGTAATAATCGGCATAATGAGCTGACGGTTTCATCCGGAACAAGTCTTCGGTCAATTTCAACATGTTGTACGAGTTGCACGATTCGGGACCATCCACATCGTTAATAAAATCACTACAAGACTCGACACTTGGGAAATGTTCTCTCCGGCTGTTCCCCCCAAAAGCCAGTGAACGGTTTGTGGTTATGGTTTCCCATGAGAAAAGGCCAGCTTTTTCATATTTCTTATCACCACTGAGTTCAGCAATCCTAGCAAAGCCGATAAATTTTGGAATTTGTGTGTTGGCATGTTTGTTATCGAGGTTATCAATCCCTTTTGACAAAGGTTCTAAGAACATCTTATGAGAATACCTTTTAGCAGCAATTAAGTATTTTTCGTCGCCTGAAATTTGGTAGGCATCGGCAAAGGTTTCATTCATACCACCATATTCCATATTTAGTACTACCTTCATCTGCTCGTCGTTTAGGGTTGAAGTGATGTCAATACCCCAATCGCAGAACTTCAAGAATAAAGTTTTGGCTTCTTCATTATCACCATATAACCAGGCATCACGAAGACCAGCATACATTTTATGCAAATTGTAAAATGGTGCCCAAGCCGAATTGTAAATACTGAAATCTCCTTTTTTGAATGCGGACCACAATTTTGCACTATTAGGGAAACCTCCAATATAACCAACTCCCCATTCCGGATTGTTTTTGGCATTAGCTTCCAGGCACTCTTTGAGTTCCGAAAGCATATATTCCATGCGTTTCTCACACTCTTGGTTGCCCGTGGCTGCATAATTCATGGCCATAGCTGAAAGGTAATGACCTGCAACATGGCCATCCAACCCATCCCAATTAGGATAAGTTTTGGCTTTTGGGGTTAATCCTGCTTCCTTACGATAAGGTGCCAATAAACGGTCAACATCGTACTGAAGTAGCACCTCTATATTTAGATCACGAGCATGCTTAAACGGTCCATCGAGCAAAGTGACATCCGATATCGGAAATTCATTTTTGTATAACTTTTCCTGAGCTTGAATTGAGCTATAACAAATGAAAAAACATGTAAAGAAGATTAACTTAATTAAATTCATTTATATCATTTTTTAGTATGATTCCCCACATTTCACTTAAGCTGCCAACATCTAAATATCCTGTGTTAGGAGAAGTATATCCCTATGGCAAATTCTTCTTTTCTACTTTCCATACAGTTGATTCTGAGAGTTTAGATGGATTGCCGGTAAATAATTTGCCAGCTTCTTTATCACCCTTTAATTGCCATTTGTACCAAGCAGTTGCCACTGTGGCAAACTCGCCACCATGAGGCTGACCATATGTTCCGCCATGACCCACATCCATATTTGCCACAAATACCGGAACATGATTTATTCTTTTGAAATCATCCATGCCATTGTTGTATGCAATATCCGATTCTCCTCCAAGTAAATACAGGGTAGGAGTGTGCAATTTAGCCAAATGTTCTTTGGTTAAAGCTGGCATACCTGGCATTCCACCTCCCGGAGTACCTATGATGCCACTATTGCATACCACTGCTGTAGTTATGCGGGGATCAGGTGCTACTTCAAGTGTTTGTAACCCGCCACAAGACATACCACTTACTGCAATCTTCGAAATGTCTAGTTTATTGTAAAACACGCTAGATTTATCGCTGTTTTGAGCGATTGCCCAATCAATGGCGTCTATGAGCTGCGAAGATGTGGACCTCCCACTACCACGCTCTCCTTCTTGGGGCATAGGGCCAATAGCAATCATCAAAAAACCATGTGATGCCACTTCCGACAAAAAATTGATATGTTCCCATGGAGAATTGGCACAAGCACCATTGCCCCATGCAATAATTGGCAATTTATTTTTATCCCCAAAAGGACTTAAGTCATTGGGTCGAAATATGGTATGCGTAGTTAAAGAGTTATCGGTATACATAATGGCACTATAATCACCTGTACCTCCATCTTCAACAACTCTTTGGGTTTCTTTCGATTTACCGGATTCTTGTGCGTACAAAGAATTCGGAATGCTTATTCCAGCAAATAATAGTGCTGCAAGACAAATAAGAGTTTTTTTCATAATATTTGAGTTAATTTAAATCTTAAAATTAAATTTTTCACCAGCCCTACATAATATAGTGCTCCATTCAACAATATATTTATGTATTCTTATTCCTTCATCAACGATAACATTTTCTCACCATACCTTTTACCCAAGATGCGATAACCCTCGGATGTAAAATGAAGTCCATCACGCATTCCCGGGCAACCTTCTGAAGATATGATATGTGAATTAGGGATTACCGAGGGTAACTGAGCAATGAATTGATTAAATCCAGCACATTTTCCATCAAATTCAGCACTTAATAATTCACCTGCCAGTAATGGGGTTTTCTGAGGATCCAGGTTTAAATCAGCAAGAAGGTTATCATAAATATCTTTGACCTTTTGTGTCCATAAGGTATCGTTGGGATTTGATTCACCCTGATGCAGTAAAATGCCTTTAATTACACCATCTTTTTGAGCCAATTTCGCCATTTCTACTAATCTGCCATAGGGATTACCCCCATAATTCTCAATCCATCCTTTCATCCAGTCAGGTGCTGTTTCCACATAGGATGGATAATTTTCTTTATCGAACAATTCGATTTTACAACCACCTACCGATACATTAATAACCCCAACTTTAGTATTGTCAGATAAATTTTTTATGAGTGTGCGCCCAAAATAATCGGCAGGTGAAATACCTGCTTTGCAGTCACAAATTGGAGGTGTAGCGGTATACCAATTGCCCATTTTTCGTCCTTTGTCCGGGCAATCCATGGCACTCATCATTTGGAAACGCTCATCCACTACAGAATCCTGTGCTTCAGCGGGAGCTGCTCCAGCCATATTCGACTGACCAAAACACAAGTAAATGTGAAAATTTTGATCTTGCGAGAATGACATAGTGCTTGAAAAAAGAAGTACTAATAAAACAAAAAATTTATTTTTCATTGCCAAATGTTTTAAGTGTTAGCATCTTATTGAGCCCATTCTTTACCTTCGTTAGAGCGTCGCCATTTAAAATAATTGTCCAATACTTTTAGTGAAGCTTCATCAGGAACCTTGTCTAAATATGCTGTTGGGCCAAGGTACATTACAACAGGGTTTTCCTCGCTAAAAGCGGGCCACTCCGGCACCCCTTCACCATTTGGGTGACCATACTTGGCAAAATTTGTCCAATAAGTTCCCATGATCTCTGAAATGGCTAAATCTGATTCAGTAGTTTGAGGGTTTTCCCGATCTAGGTTCATGAACACAAAAGGCACATCTACACCGTGGGGTGTGCCGTGATCAAACTGTGGAGAGTCTTCGGCACGTTCAGGATGTTGGTCAAAATAATAATAATAAACATCAGATTTTCCGTTTCTCGACTGAAGCCGTGCCCAGCTCCATGTGTGCCACCCAAAAGCAGCATCACGCATCAAATTCCTGGCTGATCGTCCAATTCGGTTTTCATTTAAAGGATATGCTTCCAATAAACCATTGGAGAATGAGCCGAACCTCCGTTCCACCCCTGCAATATAATCTTCAGGTGTACGTCCGGCTGGGAAACTTAATCCTTCGTCGGAATTATAACCTATAAGAACCGGGACATCGTTGTAATTTCCTGCTTCGTACAATTTATATTGATCGTCCGGGATGACATATCCATCAACAATGGGCCAAGCACCACCCATTCCCATGCCAAGGGGAAGCGAATCAGGTTCAATATTTCGTAGTTCAGCTATTGATGAAGCACCAACTCTTTTTACATATTCTATACCATCTTGTTCAGCATGTTGAAGGGTTTTCATATTTTCACCGGGAAATGTAGTTGGACGAGATGGGCCAAACGATCCGCCGCTTTGCGAAATAGCACCGTGAAACAGGCCTTTTGCCAACGGTGATGCACACAACATGCTTACTGCAATCCCGCCAGCTGATTCTCCAAAAATGGTTACTTTATCAGGGTCGCCACCAAAGGCTGAAATGTTGTTTTGTATCCATTGTAAGCCAGCTATCTGGTCGAGTAATCCATAATTTCCTGATACACCGTTGGGATCTTCCGCACTTAATTCTGGGTGTGCTAAAAAGCCTAATTGACCCACCCGATAGGCAATGCTTACCAAAACTACACCTTTACGAGCAAGGTGTTCTCCATTATGAACAGGATCGGAAGTAGAGCCAAAACTAAATCCACCTCCATAAATCCACACCAATACAGGCAGTTTTTCTTTTTCTGACTTTGCGGGTGTCCACACATTCAGATATAAACAATCTTCACTTTTCCCTGATGCAGGATTTCCTCCTTGCATAGGTGCGGGGGCATATTCAACAGTTTGTTTTACACCTTCCCATTTCTCGACCGGCTGCGGTGCTTTCCAACGCAAATCACCAATAGAGGGAGCTGCAAAGGGAATGCCTTTATAAATGGCCAAATCCTCAGTAACTGAACCTTCAATAATTCCACCTTCTACTTTCACCTGTCCTTCTGGAAGGTCATTACAGGAAATGAAGCCGATGGATACAATGGTTAATAACCAATAATATAATTTTTTCATAATTTGTTTTATTTTTTAACCCATAAATTAGGTAAAAAACGATAGTATAATAAGTGGCGCCAGGTAGACCAGTCATGACCTCCATGTCCACCAACATAATATTCATGCTTTATTTTATGATTAGTAAGGGCTTCATGCAGTACCTGAACCCGTGGATTAAAGAAACCGTGGGCTTCTTTAGTGCCCTGACCCAAGAATAAGTAATCCACTTTTTCGTTTACTTTTGAATCGTTCAGAAAATGCGTAAGTGTTTCTTCCGGATTTACATCACCAGCACTAAGAATACCAAAATTGGCAAATAAATCGAGTGAACGAAAACCGATAAACATGCTATGACGGCCTCCCATAGACAAACCTGATATCGCCCTACCTTTAGGTGTCTTAATAGTACTATAACTCTGGTCGACCAATGGAATAACATGGTTTCTTAGTTCCTTTTCAAAAATATCAAAAGTAAGTTCTGCATGTTGTGGATGGTTGCGGTGAATCACCTGATTGTTGGGAATAGCTATAATCATTGGAACCGCTTTACCTTCAGCTAGCAGGTTGTCCATGATAAAATTCACCCTGCCATCGTACACCCAATTAGAAGGGAGTTCGCCACTCCCGCCTACCAGGTATAATACCGGGTATTTTTTCTTTGGATTATAACCAGGAGGAGTGTACACATACAGCTCACGTTCACCTTTGGTAACTTCGGAACGGTAAACATGGCGTGTAACATTCCCATGTGGTACATTCTGAGCATCGTAATATGCCGGACCGTCACCATGAACAACTAATTGGCTGTATGGGGGCATAGCGGTAAAAGCTGCATAAGTATTGCTCGGATCAGCAACTTGCACTCCATCTATCAAGAGATTATAGGCATACATATCAGCTGGAAGCGGACCTATGGTTAAGGTCCAAATATCATTTTCCCCCTTTGAAAATTGAAGAGGTTCCCTTCCCAAGCCCAATGAAGTGTGAATAGCACCTGAAGGCAATTCAACTTTTTGCGCATTCGGTGCTTTTAAGCGGAAAGTAACCGTTCGGTCATCGTGTACCTCTGGTGAATTTAACGGTGCGCTAAATGGTATTAAACCCTCAGTATCTTTCTGTGGATTGTAATCAAGATTAACATTCGCTTGTTGGCCCAGCAATAAAGCAGGTATCAAAAGAAAAAACAGGATCAAAAATCCGAAATATTTGATCCTGTTTTCTATTGCGAAATTTTTTAAGGAATAAGCTTTATTATTTTTCATATTACAGTTTTAATTCTATTTAAAAACCCTTGTTGCAAAATCGTATAGTGATTTTCTCCAAACCTGCCATTCATGATCACCGGGAAAAGAGTTGAATTCAACATCCAGTCCTTTTTCTTTCATATTGGCCACAGCTTTCTTGGTATGTTCAATCCTCATGTCTCCCTCACCACAGGAGATGTAGAATAAATTGAGCTTTTTGTTAAAGTCACCCGACTTGGATAGCAAACCGGGAATTTCCTTCTCAGCATCGAATGTAGCACCCGAAGGATTTCTTATGCCTCCGAAAATACCTGAGCTGAATATCCCCACAGAACCGAAGCGATCAAGATTTTCCAGACCAACATAAAACGATTGCCCGCCCCCCATCGATAATCCACAGATTGCGCGATTCTTGGCATCTGTGAGCGTCCTGTAATTTTTATCGATAAACGGGACAATGTTTTCAGTCATTTCCTTTTTAAATCCTGTCATACCCTGGCTACTGTATCCTCCGCCTCCACTTCCGGTTCGAATGTTCCCATTGGCTATTACCACTATCATGGGCTTTGCTTTCCCTTCGGCAATCAGGTTATCCATTATTATATCTGTCTTACCCTGATTTGCCCAACCCGTTTCGTCTTCGCCGCCACCATGTTGAATATACACAACCGGAAATTTTTTATTGATTTCTTTATCGTATCCAGGAGGGGTATATACAAAAAGCCGTCTCCAACTTTCGGTTACATTGGAATAATAATACTTTGAACTGATTGCACCATGAGGTACATCTTTAACGGTATAAAAATCAATTCCCTCCTCAGGGATGTCAATGGCACTTGTCATTTTGCCTGTGCCATAAAATGATTGGCTAGCAGGATCGGCAACCGGTACATCATCGATCACTAAAAAATAATAGTGAAAACCAGGTTCGATAGGTTCAGTACGAACTGTCCATACGCCACTGGCATCTTTTACCATATCGTATTTTTTCCCCAGATCAATCTGAAGTTTTTGCGCATTAGGTGCCTTCACCTGAAAAACCACACTATTGTCGGGCATGATGCACGGACACTGGTTCTGGTCATTATTGGTGGTTGCCGGAGTAGCATTGTCGACTAATTGGGAAAAGACCAAACCAAGTGACAATACCTGCAAAACCATGATCAATGCAAAAGTCTTTAAGTGATTCTTAGTTACTATTTTCATAATCTTCAATATCCTCTAAAGGATTTTTATTTAAACAATAATTGGGCATATTGATGCAAAGACCTTCTCCAGGTTTGCCACTCATGGGCAGTCCCTTCCGATTCATAGTACACATATTTGATACCCTGCTTGTCCAGCATATTGCGAAATGCACCAACGGAACCCGGAAATGGTTGCGGCTCTTTTGTTCCCAAACCTAGCCAAAAGACTTTTATCTGCTTATTGATCGCTTTGCCATCATTGAACTTGCCATCTAGGAATGTGGCAGGATTAATTTCTTCTGCACTTGGATAATTGGATGTGCCGCTAAAACCTCCATAATGAGAGAATTTATCCAAATTGTTCATTAAAATCCGCATGGTTTGGTTGGCACCCATCGATAAACCTGCAATGGCACGGTTATCACGGTTGGCAAGGGTTCGAAACCTGCTATCGATCATAGGTATGATTTCATTCATCATTACTTCTTCAAAAACCGAAACAGGTCGTGCTCCTGCCGTATTGGATGCATTATCCTGAGGCTTATAGGCGTATCCGTTGTCCATAACAATGATCATTGGCACAGCTTTCTTCGCTGCGATCAAATTGTCAAGTATCAAATTGGCTTTGCCTTGACCGGGCCATCCGGTTTCGTCTTCAAAACTTCCATGTTGAAGGTAAAGAACGGGATAGCGTTTGTTTAAGTCCTTTTCGTATGATGGAGGTGTGTACACAAAACACCTGCGGTAAGATTGAGTGAGATCGGAGTAATAATTGACCTCGCTCACCATTCCGTGTAGCACATCTTTCATAGCATAAATTTCCTGATCATGGGCAGGTATTTCAATTCCACTTCCCCACCTTCCTGCACCATAATAATATTTGGTACCCGGATCAGGTACCGAAGCTCCATCGATATTCAACTGATAGTAATGAAAACCTTCATCTTGAGGGGCCGACTCGCCTGTCCAAACTCCATTGGCATCTTTCACCATATTATATTTTACTCCACCAATATCGAGCTGAACCATTATGGCTTCGGGCGCTGAAATCTGTGCGCGCACTCTTCCTTCAGAATTCACTTGTGGAAAAGCTTTCCCCGGTTGGTTTACCTCCGAAGGTTTAAAATCTTCGACCACCTTCCCCGTTTGAGCAAAGCCCATTGAGCCAAGGCTCAAGGTGACAATTATCATTACTATCGTTGAATACTTCATTTGAAAAATTTATCGATTACAGGTATTACTATTTGAAAAGTAATTGAGCCATCTGATGCAAACCACGACGCCAGGTATGGAATTCATGTGCTGTACCTTCCGATATGTACGATACTGAATTGTATCCGGCTTTTTTCAACTCTGCTACTGCATTTTTTACACCATCGGGTCTTTCTTTACTGCCACACATCAAGAAAACAAGCTTCAATTTTTTATGATCCTTGATTTCTTCAGGAGTGTATGTACCGCCACTAAACAGGCCGTAAGATGAAAACACATCGGGTCTGTTCAAGGTGATCAATTTAGTTTCAAAGCCTCCCATGGATAGGCCTGCCATGGCACGATTATCTTGATTGGCCAAGGTGCGATAGTTGGCATCGACATAAGGGATCAATTCATCTATCAAAACAGTTTGGAAAGGTTTGATATCGAAATTACGAAGGCCACCAAATTCAATTTCATTGGTCATGCCGTAAGTCATCACAATGATGAATGGTTTTGCTTTGCCTTCGGCTATCAGGTTATCCATAATGAAGTTGGCACGTCCCTGGATAGGCCATGAAGTTTCATTTTCGCAATAGCCGTGTTGCAGGTACAATACCGGGTATCTTTTCTTTGTATCTTTATCGTATCCCGGAGGTGTATAAACATATGCTCGCTTAGATGATTTTGTGCTTTTAGATGGAAAATAAACTTCGTGAACATGTCCATGAGGTACATCTTTTACTGCGAAAATATCCTGATCATCTGACGGAACCTCGATACCGCTTCCATAACGACAAGCTCCGAAAAAGAATAAACTACCTGGATCGGGTACAGAAGCACCATCGATGTTCAACTGGTAATAATGAAATCCAACATCCTGTGGTTCTGATTCACCAATCCAAAGTCCGTCTTCACCTTTCACCAAATCATATTTCACGCCGCCAATATCCAACTGGACGTAATTTGCATCGGGTGCTGATATTTGAACCCTGACACGTCCTTCTGAATTTACTTGTGGATATTCACTTCCAGGTTGATTAACCGGAGTAGGTTTAAAGTCCTCAACTATCTTAGCCTTTTCTGTTTGAGCAAAACAGAAGGTAGTACCAAGCATTAAAAGTGCTATTAAAAATTTTTTCATTGTTCGTTAGATTTATTTAGTTGAATAAAAGTGGTGCAAATTGATATAAACTTCTACGCCAGCTTTGCCATTCATGTGCAGTTTTGGGAGAAACATAAAAATGGGTGTTCATCCCAAGTGCTTTTAATTTGTCGGTATTTTCTTTTGGATTAGGGAAGCCTGGCCTAGGATTTTCAAGTTCCGTGCTGCCATAGCTGATAAATAAAAGCTTTACGTTTTTCTTGAAATCAGGTGCTTTTTCTACATCCTCCACGCTGATACTGCCTCCACTGAACATGCCTACATAGGAGAAAACATTCGGATTGGCTAAAGTTATTGCCCGGGTTTGCATACCGCCCATTGACAAACCTGCCATAGCCCTATTTTTAGGATCGGCCAAAGTACGGTAATTAGCATCGACCATTGGGATGATATCTTTAAGTAGTGTATTCATGAAACCATCAGCCCATCCTTGTGGAGGCCATTCGCTACCAGCAGGGCGTTCACCCCGTGGAGGTCCTTGCATACGCCAAGTACCATTATCCATCACAATGATAAAAGGTTTGGCTTTACCTTCAGCAATTAAGTTATCCATAATTAAACCAGCTTTACCTTGTGCTGACCATCCGGTTTCATTCTCACCACCACCATGTTGCAAGTACAAGACAGGGTAACGTTTTTTAATATCCTTGTCATATCCTGGAGGTGTATAAATAAAACACCGACGCATGGTTTTATTAGTTTCAGAATAGTAGATATGTTCCCGTACTTGTCCGTGGGGTACATTTTTCAGTTCATAAAAATCCTGATCATGAGCAGGGATTTCAATACCACTTCCCCAACGACCTGCGCCATAGAAATAAAGGCTTCCCGGATCAGGCACGGATGCTCCGTCTATATTTAATTGGTAATAATGAAAACCTTCGTCTTGAGGTGCTGATTCTCCTGTCCAAACGCCATTTTCATCTTTCTTAAGATCATATTTTACAGCACCGATATCAAGCTGTACCATTTTTGCTTCTGGCGCAGAAATTTGTACACGCACCCGACCTTCGGAATTTACCTGTGGGTATTCTTTCCCTCCCTGATTTACAGAAGAAGGTTTAAAGTCTTCGACTACCTGCGCAGACGACCGTGCAGAATAAAAAATTCCTGCAACAAAGACTGTTAAAAAGATAAGTAGATTTAGTTTTTTCATAATTTATTTAGAATTTGTTTAGTTTTTTAATCCGCTATTGGAAATACGGAAATAGTCAAATGACACATTAAAAGGTGAATCAGGTTTTGTGGTATCTGAATCGAACCAAAAAGTGCTTTTCATGTATTGTGTTACAATCCCATCACTTACAATTAATCCTGATCGGATGTTTTTTAACAAAATATCGGCATTCCCCATCAAAACAAATTTACTACCATCCAATGAATAATATGCAGTATATAAGCTGCCTTTTTTCTCCAATTTCAGAAAAAGCGGGTTATTGTCATTTATTTCTTCTTGCAAATTAAAACTTGCCATTGATTTTGTAATGCCATTTTCCTCCATTGTTAGATCAATCGTACCCGGTTGCGGGCTTCCCATTCTGGTTGTTTTGATCACAGCCCTGAATATCAGTTTCACAAAATTATCATCGTCTTCATAGACCACTATTCCAGCATTTTCCGGCTGGGAAGGGATTCTTGATGCAGCTAATTTGGTCTCAATGACCCAATCATTATTAGCACTTTGCAACAACATATTTTTGGCATTGTTGGTGCCTTCGGACACGTCTCCCTCTTCACTGGTTATGGTTAGTGATCCTGCTTTCTTGGTAAGGTTGTGGTTGGATGGATTTTCCCTGATCCATTCCCATTGGTTGCCAATTGTGCCTCCATTAAATTCGTCACTCACCGATTTCACATCAAAGTTTAAATAATAGGTGTTGGTTTCGAGCGTAATATTATCAATCATCTTCACTATGGCTGTTCCGGGTATTTCTTTGGCCTGCTCGATATCAACTGCAATATTCGGATCAATTGCTGAAGCTTTAACTACGGGAACTTTTGATTTGCTGCCCAACAAATAGCTATATGCTTTGGTCTCTTTATTAAAGCCTTTTATTCCTTTTCCGTTTACCGTGATCGATTTTGGAGAAAGATCTGGCATTACCTTAATAGGATAACTACTTGAAACGGTAGTGCCATCAATAGTCACATGGGCAGAGATCATAGCTACTCCTACCCCAGTAGCAGTTACTTTACCATTAGCATCCACAGTTGCAACTGATGAATTGTTACTCTTATATATGACTTTTGCTTTTGACAGGTCATAAAAACTATCATCAGACATACTTGCCGTTACACTCGATTGGATGGTATTTCCAGGTCTTAACACAACTTTATCACTTTCTGCAACAACAGTAGTTAGTACAGGTTTATAGGTACCATTCATTGTGGCTTCTACTTTTCCCTTAATATCTCTTGATGATGCACCGATTTCAAAGATATATTTGCCCTGATCGAAAGTAATGGCATTTTTTTCTTCATCCCAGAACCACAGATCGGTGCAATCAATATCAATTGAAACCGTTTTTGTTTGTCCTGTTGGAATAGTTACTCTTTTAAACCCTTTTAACCTCTTAATGGGTCTTTCCAATGCTTCAGGACTGTCGGGTGTTTTTACATAAACCTGAACGATTTCGTCTCCATCCACATCGCCTGAATTTTTTACATCTACGGTTACTGTAATTTTATCATTGGGCGTTATGTTGTTTTTACTAATGGTGAAATTGCTATAGTCAAAAGTGGTGTAGGACATCCCAAAACCGAATTCGTATGATACGTCTTTGTCGAAATACCAATAAGTTCTGCCATTAGTACCATCGCCACGCAAAGTATAGTCATTGAAATCTGGAAGGTCGTTAAGTGATTTGTGCCATGTCACATTAAGTTTCCCACCTGGATTGACATCGCCGAATAATATTCTGGCCATTGCGGTTCCTTGCGCTTGACCATTATAGCCAGTCCATATTATGCCGGTGATATTAGGTAAATTCTTGAACTGTTCTACTTCCACCATGCCCATGGTCTGCATGACCACAATAGTATTGGGATTAACAGCAGCAACCGATTGAATTAATTCGTTCTGGTTGCCAGGTAGTGTAATTTCAAAACGGTCCGATTCTTCGCGACCTGTGGTTTGGTCGGTTCCTACAAAAACCAACACTACATCAGCTGAAGCAGCCATATCAAGGGTTTCCTGGTCTGTACCTGGGCCTTCTGCTTCACGGTAAACCAGAACAATAGTTTGTGGTCCTGTAATACCCAAAGTATTAATTTTAACAGGAACCGAACGTGGCCTAGCAAATCTAAAACCTCCGCCACCACTTTCTTGTGCAGGCTTGATAACTTGCGAGGCCAATACGTTACCTGTAGCAGAACTAACCCTAACTTCGAGCGTTCCACCTTCGCCCGATACGGTCATGTTAAATCTGATCGAATCAACATTGGAAATATCAACATTGTGATACATGGTCCAGTCACCATCCTTTACTCCACGAACCGCAGATTGACCAAACCGGGCAGATGTGATTAATCCGGGTGCTGAATCATCGAATTTAGTCGCATCATACTCCATTAAAACTTTTCCGTCTGAAATAGTTGAAAAGTTTATCATGGTAAAGAAATCTGTTTTCCGGTCGGTATTTCCACTGGAACGGGTCACGACTTCTGTGGTTAAATTGTGCTCTTTAATATAGTTTTGAATCCCTTTCAGATGGGTAATGCTCAAATGAGGTTCAACTGGCCCAGAATAATCACCCAATTCCACCTTATCAGCTTGTGGGCCTATTACTGCAATTCTTTTTACATTTTTCAAATTGATGGGCAGTGCTTTTTCGTTAGATTTTGCCATCACATTGTTTTTCAACAATACAGGGGTTTTAGTAGCTATTTCAATCGCAAGATCGTTGTGTGAAGGGTCGTTGACTATGTTGGGTTTTATGCCAGCATAAGGAACAATTTCTTTTGGATCAAATTCTCCCACTCTCATTCTTATAGTAAATATGTTAATAAGGGCTTTGTCAATATCACCCTCTGTTAATAATCCTTTCTCCAATGCTGCCATAAGATGACTTTGATATACTCCACCACAATCTGTATCAACTCCTGAAGTTATACCCAAGGCAGCAGCTTCTTCAAGATTTTCCGTGAAAAAATGACCTCTAACGATGTCGTCTATTGCACCACAATCACCAGTTACATATCCGTCCATACCATAGGTTTTCCTGGCGATACTATCGATCAGAAACTTGCTGGCCGATACAGGGACTCCGTTTACCGCATTATAAGCAGTCATAATAGAAGGTAAATTGTAATCTCTAATCAATGTCCGGTAGGGTGCGAGATAAAATTCCCTCATATCCCGGTCGTCCATATCTGAACTTCCTGTATGGCGATTAAATTCGGTATTATTTGCTATGAAATGTTTCCCACATGGGACTGTTTTCAAATAAACAGGATCATCTCCCATCATACCCTGGATAAAGCCTTTTCCTATTTGGGTAACAAGATAAGGATCTTCACCAAAAGATTCAGCCGTCCTTCCCCATCTTGGATCCCGGGCCGGTTCTATCACCGGAGACCAGTAAGTAAGGGTGAATATAAGATCATGGTTAAAACCACGTGCTTCATCAGCAATCACTGTAGCCTCACGTTTGATTAAATCAGGGTCCCATGTAGCACCGACAGCCACACTATTTGGAAAGGATGTTGCAGTCATTCCACTGTTGTTGTTCCTGCCCATTATTCCATGTAGGGCTTCACCCCATACGTCGTAGTGGTTGACGCCTAAACGGGGGATGGGTGGCATGGTATTGCCTACCTGACTAATCTTTTCCTCTAGGGTCATCCTTGATACGAGGTCTGCGGCTCTTTCTTTAAATGAGTAAGAAGTGTTAAGATAAATTGGTTTTGAAGCCCTCTTACTAGTTGTCATAAATGCCGTAATGGCTAAACTAGAGATTAAGAGTAAACTCAACAGGGTAAATTTGACTTTCATTTTCTTCATTAGGTTTGACATCATTTATTTGATTCCGATATTATAAATCAAAATTCCTATTTCCAAAAGACCAATAAGAAGTTTTGAAGATGAATTGTAATTAGTTTGTATATTTCAATAATTAAGTTTTTAAATGAAGTGAAACCACCGTCCCCGAAGCTTTTACAACTTCAATTTTAGTGGTGGTTTCACGATAATTCCAATTAGAGAAGGATAATCCTATTCAATTGCTAAAGTTATCTTTTTTAAATCTTTCGTATCAGAACTATTTCCGTAATAAACCTCATACTCACCGGAAGTTACTGCTAATGCACGCTGATCCCAATCGTAAAACTCAAAAGAAGATGGCGGGAGGTCGATGGTTACTTGCTGGGTCTTACCCGCAGCAATTTCAACACGGTTGAATGCCCGAAGGGTTTTTATTGGGCCGTCTACATCATTCACTTTACGCACGTACACCTGCACTATCTCCGTTCCATTACGTTTGCCTGCATTTTTTACAGGTACTGTTAATTTTACTGATTCGGTAGCCTTTATCGTGGTCTGATTTAATTTGGCATTACCAATCTCAAATTTGGTATAGCTCAAGCCATGTCCAAATGGGAACAGGTAATCTGTAGTGTATCGATAGGTGCGGCCTTTCATGGAATAGTCCTCAAAATCACCAAGATTGTCAGAGTTCCGATAAAAGGTCAGGGGCAGTTTCCCAGATGGATTATAATCGCCAAAAAGGACATCGGCAACAGCCTGGCCACCTAATTCCCCTCCGTACCAAGCTTGAAGGATGGCATCACTATTCTCAACTTCAGGTTCTAATGCAATGGCAGAACCTGAACAATTAACAAAAATTACTTTTTTTCCTGCTGCTTTTAAAGCTTTTAAAGCATTACGTTGAACGGCTGGCAGTTCCATATCTGTGCGGTCTCCACCTTTAAAACCAGGAAAATTTACTGGCATTTCTTCACCTTCAAGATGGCCGGATAGCCCACCCACAAAAATGACTGTTTCTATACCCTTTAGTTTATTGATAAGTGTGGAGTAATCCACATCTTCTTCCCTTCCAAAGTCGAATTCAATGTTTGCCTGCCAATTTTCACGTTGCGCAAACCGAATTTCAATTTTGTATGTTTTTCCTGCTTCAACCTTTAAAGGGATTCTTGTAGATAATGTGCGCCAGTTGGTATATGTTTCCAAAGTGTCACCATTGACCAGCAATTCGAAAAAACCAGTTGCCCCTCCTTTAAACACTATTTCCTCAGAAACAGTAGGGGTAAATTCAGTTTCATATTTAGCCGAGAAATCCTCCAATTTGACCCCTGGTGCAAATTCATGTTGACCTGCAGCTGTCAGTTTGATAGGATTTACAAGTTGTTGGGTCGCGATCACGTTTCCTGTAAAATCCGGGGTATTCCAGTAGGTTGCTTTAAAACCTTTTTTCCCATCAATTGACCCATTAGCAAAATAGCTTATTGTCACTTTATCATCTACCAAATCAACTCCCTTATCATAAAATATTTTGTCGGGAGAAATTTTTGATTTTATCCCTTCCAGAATACTAGTGGTATGAATCGGCGTGCCATTGTAATTGCCCCACAGCATTTCTTCGTCATCAGCATTCGGCCCGATTACCGCCAATTTTTTGATCGTTTTCTTTAAAGGTAATGTGTTGTTTTTGTTGTGTAGCAATGTCATGGATTGTTGAGCCATCTTATAAGCTAGATTTCTATGCTTTTCGCTATTTAAAACAGATGCTGGTATTTGTGCCCAGGGCACTAATGAATCGTCATCAAAATCACCGAGTTCGAAGCGACCTGTAAGTATACGCATTAAGCTTTTGTCGATGTCTTCTTCTCGCACTAAATCCTGCTCAACTGCTTTTGGCAACAATTTATAGTTATAATTATCCCATATACATTCTATATCAGTCCCTGCCGTGACACCTCTTGCTGCTGCATGTACAGGTCCCGATGATACATTGTGTGTGGTATAAAAATCGTTGATAGCCCCACAATCTGCAACAACCAGGTATTGATAGCCCCACTCTTCGCGAAGAATCCGTTGTAGAATCCTGGTATTGCTACAACATGGTTCGTCATCGAGCCGGTGATAGGCACACATAACTTGTCTTACATCTGCTTCCTGTACCAATGCTTTAAAAGCTGGCATATAGGTTTCATAAAACTCACGAGGATTTACATCATTTACGTTTATCTCGTGGCGGCTCCATTCAGGACCTGAATGCACGGTATAATGTTTGGCACAAGCCAGTAACTTACGGTATTTGGCATCAGCCGGACCTTGCAAACCTTTTACTACCTGCACCCCCATGCGTGACATAAGATAAGGATCTTCCCCATAAGTTTCTTGTCCGCGCCCCCATCTGGGATCCCGAAAGATATTTACGTTGGGGGTCCAAACAGAAAGGCTCAGAAATCTCCGGTTCTCCTGACCTCTGCGAAGTGCCTGGTGGTATTTTGCACGGGCTTCGTCTGACACAGCATCGAAGATTTCGTACAGTAATTCATCGTTGAACGATGCAGCCATTCCAATAGGTTCAGGAAAAACCGTTACACTATCATTGTTGGCGTAGCCATGCAAGGCTTCACTCCACCAATTAAATTTCTTTACACCCAAACGGGGAATGGCATCGCTCTGATCGCACATCAAGGCAGCTTTTTCCTCCAAGGTCAATCTTGATATCAGGTCTTTCGCCCTTTCTTCGAAACTCAGGTTTGGGTTTTGAAAAGGGTATTGTTGCGCCAATAGACATGTGGTAAATAATATACCAATCATCAATAACAGGCATTTTTTGTATTTAAATAATACTTTCATAAATTATATGGGTTTTGCTTTAATTATCTATTGTATTGGTTTTAAGTTGGCAGCAAATCCTCCCCGTCGAAGAAGTTTTACCTCAATCTCACTTGATTTATCCACCACTTCATAACGAGTTGAGAAGACTTTATCATGTTCGCCATCCGCAATCAAAGTAAGTTTGTACTTCTCCCCTTCTTTCAAAAAATCAAATTTTACCAATTTCTTTTTTTCTTTATTCTCTGAATTTAAGCCCCCTATGAACCAAACATCACCTTTTCGTCTGGCTATAATTACATCTTCTCCGGGAATACCATCCAAATACTTAATGTCGTCCCAAGCCGCTGGAACTTCTTTCAGAAAAGTTTTTGGGGCATCCGGTAGGTTGTAATATCCTTCTGGTCGATCCGCCATGTGCTGAAGTGCTGACTCAAATACCACGCTTAAGGCCAATTCGTGTCCATAGGAAGTTATATGAGGATGTTGGGAATTGGTGAATGTAACCGGCGTGTAATCCATTGAACCTATTACGTTTCGGGTAAATACCATAACTGAATTGTGTTCAGGAGCCGTAGTTGTCAATTGTGCATTGTTATTGTACCATTCTGCGCCTCTCACACCTTCGTAAGTCATCAAATGAGGATAAGTTCTTGCCCATCCCCGAGGTACCAGGCAACCATGAAAATATACCATCATTTCGTGTTTTGCTGCGTCATCCAAAATATCAAGGTAATATTCGATCATATATTGCTTCTCACTCAGGAAAAAATCTATTTTAACGCCTACAAACCCCAAACTTTTCAGCCATTCAAATTCCTTCATCCGGCTTTCATGGGTGAGCATGCGGTCACGGGGTGTTGCCGTAATCCACTTGAACATCCCTGAATTGTACCATAGCATCGGTTTTATACCTTTTGATAACGCATATTTAGCGGCATCTTCTACATCTCCACCATTACCCATCGCATCCCATTCCCAATCAAAAAGTGTGTATGGCCATCCCATAGCAACAGCTAAATCAGTGAATTTATTTACGGTTTGAAAATCACGTGTACCGTGATTGTCTGACCAATAGTTCCACGATACTAAACCTGGTTTTATCCAATCGGTATTGGTTAAAACTGAAGGAGTGGATACATCATCAACCAATGTTGATTCAACAATATCAGACAATGACCCCAGAATTATCACCCGCCAGGGGGATTTCCAAGGTAGTGTAATGGTAGGTAGTGCTTCACCTTCACCTTCTCCAGGATGAGGAAGGGCTACTTTATAAGCTACTGCATTCTCATGATTGCTAAGTTTGGTGGCACAGTAGGTCCTGTCCACATCAGCTTCATGAATCAAGTACCAACTGGTACTATCAGGTGAATTGAACAAAGCTGGATAACTCCAATTTTGCTTTTCGCTGGCATAATTTGATTTATGATAAAGACCTTCATTTGAAAGATCAAATTTCTGAAGCCACCGTATTGAGCTATCAGGAATATTATATGCGGTGAGCTCGTCTTGAATTGTGAAATCACCCCCCTTTTCCGGAAACTCATACCTAAAAACAAGACCATCGTTATAAGCCCTGACGATGAGGTTCATTTTAGCCTTGCCAGGATTTTCAAATGAAACCACTACTTCGTTAGCTGAATTACTACATAGAGACCGTTTACCATGCAGTGTAGCATATTGCTCGTTGATTAGTTTAGGTTTGCTTGTTTTTAGAAATTTCAGCTCTTTGGAAAAAGCCTGATCGCTCCGAACTAACCCAAGATCTATTTGGGGTATCGCTTCATGACTTGTGCCATTTTTAACATGGCTGACTTTCAGATACCATTCGCCTACATCTTTATTCTGCTTATTAAACAGTTCAACTTTTACCTGTTGATTGGGTGAAACCAAAGATAGTTTTTGCGCAAATGCTGAAGAAAAAGTCAAGATTATAAATGCACATATGATCAATGATTTGGTGTAGTGTTTTATCCTTTGGGTTTTCATATAAAATAAATTATTTAAAATTTATATTACCGTGTTCTTTCAATACTCCTTGCCTAATAGTTAATGACCTTAATAAAATAATATTCACAGGCTCATCACTCTATTTGAAAGAAGGTTGTCCTTCAAAATTAATCGCTCGACCCAGACATTTATGAAACATATGTTGCAGAAATTGTCGTTCTGGTTGAAATTTGTTAAAGATGTTCGACAAACTTGTAATATTTCAATTGTAAATGCAATTATATTATAGAATACTTTGGCAACGGATATAGAATATGAAAATCCACTTACTATTTATATTTCTAGTAATTTCAGCTCCCCTACTGGCTCAAGACCATATTGTATTTTCACCTATCAACAGCATACATGGATTATCAGATAACCGGGTTCGTACGATCAATCAGTTAGAAGATGGCAGAATGGTGATTGTTACCGAAGGATTGGTGAATATATACGATGGCGCGGGGTTCCACTATATGCATTATAATGAACAACAGGCCTATTATCTGAAAAATTATTTTGGATATCACCGCACATATGTGGATAGTGAAAATCATCTATGGTTGAAAAACCAACAAAAGCTCATGCTTTTCGACATTCGCACCGAACAATTTGTACCCAATATAGACAGTATATTTTCAGCCCAGGGTATACAAAACAAGGTGGTCAATTTTTTCATGGACACGGATCTCAACCATTGGTATGTAACGGAAAACAATGGACTATTATGGAAAAATAACAGTAACAAACATACATCGATCTTTATACCTGATCTATCAAAGATTTCTGTAAAAGATGACCAATTGCTGGAAGTGACCGTTCGCGACAAACAGCTCTTCCTGTTCTTCAAATCAGGTCTTATGATCTGTTATGATTTAGATTCGACTAATGAACTTTATCGGGAAAACATATTCCAAGGGACGGTAAACTGGTATTCGAGTACAATAATGGTGGTACCACACAAACAGTTTTTATACCAGGCACGCAACGGGTTCAGCAGGGGGCAATTGGTCCGTTTTAATATACTTAATCGTAAGTGGGAAAGGATAATGGAAACCGACTATTGGTTAAATACGCTTTCGGTAGATAAAAACGGGGATTGCTGGATAAGTTCTTTCTCGGGGCTTTGGCATATCGATAAAGGACTTCAGCATAAACGATTAGTATCCCCATTACATTTGGTGGATGGGCGGATTTTTGATAGTGAAATTTGTACCCAATTTAACGACGACCAGGGAGGTTTATGGGTAGGAACGGTAAATAGGGGATTTCTATATTATCATCCCAATAGATTTAAATTCCGCAATTTTGGGAATTCATTATTTAACCAATCCAGACAGAACAGTATCAGTGTTTTTTCTCTTGCAGAATACAATGGGCAATTGCTGGTTGGAACACAAAATGGTTTATTTTCAACTAAACAAGATGGAAATAAACTAGAACCCCTATCCATCATCTCCACTGATTCCCGCTGTGAAATGCTTTTCAAAGATAGCAGAAACAGAATTTGGGTATGCACCCAAAACGATGGCCTTTACCTGATAGATGGTAAAAATACAAGACATTATAAAAATCCAAATCATTGTATTTACATTTATGAAACCTTTGATGGTCGCCTGTTCCTGTGCACAAACGATGGACCTGGAATATTTGATCCTGAATCCGGACAATTTAAACAAGCAAAAACAGCAAAGGGTGAAATCATTTCCCGTACTTACCAGCTTACTTATTTCAAGCCGGATTTATTGTTGGGGTATAGTGACAAGGGTTTATTCATATATGACATCAACAACAATATTATTTCATTTCCTGAAAAAGGAAACCCTATCCTTCAAAATAATAATCATCAATACCACTGCCTATTTACTGATAGTCGTGGACTAATTTGGCTGGGCACAATGGATGGTCTTAATGTATATAACCCTGAAAATCAGACTATTAGAACCTTTCATGAGAAGGATGGGCTGGTAAATAACAGCATCAGATCAGTTGTGGAAGACCAAACTGGTCGGATTTGGGTGTCAACTTCCAATGGCATTTCATGTATTGAACCTGATCAAAATGACTACCGTATCACTAATTATAACCGGTACGATGGTGTAATTGAGAATGAATTCCTTCCCAGGTCGGTTTTAAAGACTTCAGACAACCGATTATTATGGGGAGGTCTCGATGGTTTTAATGAATTACACTTAAGTAGCATTGAATTACCGGAACCGAAGTTAAATGTTCCCCTGATTACGCGCTTTTCTTTGGCCGGTACAGAGATTAAGTTGGGGGAAAACTACGATGGTCATGTGATTTTAAATCAGTCAATTACCACCACAAAAGAAATAAACCTGAAATATTTTCAAAACTTTTTTAATATAGAGTTTTCAGCACTAAATTATATTAATCCCACACAAACCTACTATCGGTATCAATTGGAAGGGGTAGATGCATCGTGGCGTGAAGTTAAATCTACTAATGGCATTGGAAACGCCAACTATACCAACCTATCTCCTGGAACCTACTACCTGAAAGTGTATGCTGCAAACAACAACCAGGAGTGGAACAACGAGTATGCAGAATTGGCCATAATCATTCATCCTCCTTTTTGGAAAACCAAATGGGCATATTTTGCATATGTAATCCTGTTTTTTGGTGTTTTGTTTTTTGCCTTGAAATTTTACATCAACCAACATCGGAACAAATTACTAAAGCAACAAAAGGAAGCAGTAGATCAGATGAAGTTTGCTTTTTTCACCAATATCAGCCATGAATTGCGTACGCCACTTTCGCTCATATTGACACCCCTCGATTCACTGTTAAAAAAGGTTGAAGATATTCAGTTGAAATCCCAATTGTCAGGAATATACAGCAATGCCCATATTTTATTAAATCTTGTAAACCAATTACTCTCTTTCCGTAAATTGGAAATGACAGGCGAAACGTTGCATTTGTGTTATTGCAAAATCAGTGAATTTTTTGAAACCATTATGCCATCATTTAAGGAATTGGCTCGTGAGAAAGAGATTAATTTTACTTTTGAATGCATGGATGCTGATCTTATGACGTACGTGGATAAAGATAAGCTCCACAGAATTATCAATAACCTCTTGTCCAATGCTTTCAAGTTTACCCCCAAATATGGAGAGGTAAGTATGATAATTGAAAAGCAGGGGGAATCGATGCTAAAAATAGAAGTAACCGACACTGGATGTGGCATTACAAAGGAAGAATTGCCATATGTTTTTGACCGATTTTTTCAGGCAAAAAATCAAAATAATCAAACTGGAAGTGGTATTGGATTGCATTTGGTAAAAGTGTACACCGAAATGCACAAAGGTGCTGTTGAAGCAGAAAGTAGGATAAATGAAGGCACGACATTTAAAATCTTCCTGCCGTTACACCAGAAATCCACAAATGACAAGTTTGAAATTAGCGAATTAACAGAAAAAAAACATGCTTTGACCATTTTGGTTGTGGAGGATCATGCTGAATTCAGGGCTTTTCTTACCTCTGAATTATCTGATAAATACAATATTATCACAGCTAATAATGGCAAGGAGGGTTTACAAAAAGCTCGGGAACATCATCCTGATTTGGTGATTTCAGATGTGATGATGCCAGAAATGCTGGGGACCGAGCTTTGCAAACAATTAAAAAAGGACTTGCAAATTTCCCATATCCCTGTCATTTTATTGACGGCAAAGGCTTCAGATGAAGCACAAATAGAAGGTCTGTTAGCAGGTGCTGATGCATATGTTTCTAAACCTTTTAATATGGACATCCTGCTGTTGCGCATACAGAACCTGATAGAACAGCAAGAACAACGAAAAAGCTCATTCAGGAAAAACATTGTAGTCACACCTGGTTTATTAACCTCCAACCATATTGACGAGGAACTTATTCAAAAGGTGTTGATACATGTAGAAAAAAATATGTCCAATGCTTCTTATTCAGTCGATCAGCTGAGCAAGGACATGTTTATGGACCGTACCGGCTTATACCGTAAAATTTCGGCTATTACTGGGCACTCCCCTACCCAGTTTATCCGATCCGTGAGATTGAAAAAGGCAGCCCAGCTGTTACAGAATGGATTACCTGTTGCTGAAGTGGCCAATCAGGTGGGCTTTGGCACGACAAGTTATTTCACAAAATGTTTTCAGGAAGAATTCGGAACAAAACCTTCAAATTATAAAAA
>JAEWLI010000015.1 GCA_023393375.1 Bacteroidota bacterium | reverse complement strand
GCTCTGGGTACTCATGTTGCGATGAAAGACTGGGAACTTGATAAAATGTACCCGGGAATTCCCAAAGAATTATTCAAGGTTCACGACTGGAGAAATGATATTGTGACAGTAGGAGAGGTGCCCGGTGAATTTGTAAGTCAGATATCCGAAGGAAAATTAAATTTTTCATGGCCGGCACAAATCAACAGGTTATTGTTGAATGGAAATTATGATCTCATTCTATCGATTGGTCAGGTAGTACCTCATGAAGTTGTAGGTATGGCCAATTACAACAAAAATATTTTTGTGGGTACTGGTGGAACGGAAGGCATCAATAAAAGCCATTTTTTAGGTGCTGTATATGGCATGGAAAGGATGATGGGAAGGGCAAACACTCCTGTGAGGGCTGTTTTAAATTATGCTTCTCAAAATTTCACCAATCATCTTCCTATAGTTTATGCACTTACTGTGGTAGGAAAAGATAAAAACAACAGGCTTGAAATAAAAGGTTTGTTTGTAGGTGACGATGAAGAGTGTTTCGAAAAAGCATCTGAAGTATCTTTGCAGGCTAACTTTAAAATGCTTGATCAACCTTTGAAAAAAGTAGTAGTTTATCTTGATCCTGAAGAATACAAAAGTACCTGGTTGGGCAATAAAAGTATATACCGTACTAGAATGGCTATTGCCGATCAAGGTGAATTAATTGTTTTGGGGCCGGGGATTAAAGAATTTGGAGAAGATAAAACCATTGACATGCTGATCAGGAAATATGGGTATAGTGGCACTAACCCCGTGTTGGCAATGACCATGGCTAATGAAGATTTACAGAATAACCTGAGTGCTGCAGCACATTTGATACATGGTTCTGCAGAAGGGCGTTTTTCCATAACATATTGCCCCGGTTATTTAACAAAAACAGAGATAGAAGGTGTGAAATACCAGTATGCTGATTTAAATGAAATGATGAAAATATATAATCCACTCTCATTGCATGAAGGTTTCAATGAAGTGAATGGTGAGACAATATTTTTTATTTCAAACCCCGCCCTTGGATTATGGGCATTTAAGGATAGATTTATTAAAAAAAACCATTAAAATTAATTATAAAATAAATCACAGAAAAAATGGACAAAAAAGCAGACATTGGCTTAATAGGACTGGCTGTAATGGGTGAGAATCTGGTGCTGAACATGGAAAGCAATGGATACACTGTTGCAGTTTTTAACAGGACTGTTGAAAAAGTTGATAATTTTTTAAACGGCAGAGGAAAGGGTAAAAAATTCATTGGTGCCCATACAGTTGAAGAATTTGTACAATCATTGAAGACTCCCCGAAAAGTGATGATGCTGGTTAAGGCGGGAAAACCGGTAGATGATTTTATCGAACAATTGGTCCCACATCTTGAAAAAGGGGATATCATCATAGATGGTGGCAATACACACTATCCCGACACTGTTCGGAGAACTAAATATGTAGAAAGCAAAGGGTTTTTATACATTGGGACCGGTGTTTCAGGTGGTGAAGAAGGCGCATTAAAAGGTCCTTCCATCATGCCCGGAGGTTCTCCAGCAGCTTGGGAACATGTGAAACCAATTTTTCAAAGTATAGCCGCAAAAGTAGAGGACGGCACACCATGTTGTGACTGGGTTGGAGAAAATGGAGCCGGCCACTTTGTGAAAATGGTGCATAATGGTATTGAGTACGGTGATATGCAGTTGATTTGTGAAGCATACCAATTGATGAAGGAATTGTTGGGAATGAGTCATGATGAGATGCATGAGATATTTAAAGAATGGAATAAAGGAGATTTAGACAGTTACCTGATTGAGATTAGCCGCGACATTCTTGCTTTTAAAGATGAAGACGGGGAACCTTTGCTTGAAAAAATTCTGGATACAGCCGGACAAAAAGGAACTGGGAAATGGACAGGTGTTACAGCTTTGGATTTAGGGGTTCCACTTACGTTGATAGGTGAGGCGGTTTTTGCACGATGCCTGTCAGCACAAAAAGATGAACGGGTGAAAGCTTCTAAAATATTGACCGGTCCAGATAAAAATTTTAAGGGTGATAAAAAGAAATTCATAGAAGACATAAGAAGTGCGCTATTTGCTTCGAAAATTGTATCATATGCACAAGGATATGTATTGATGAAAGCAGCTGCAGAAGAATTTGGCTGGCACCTAAATTATGGAGGAGTAGCTTTGATGTGGCGGGGTGGATGTATTATCCGGTCAGTGTTCTTGGGTAAAATTAAAGATGCTTTTGATAAAGATCCCGATCTCGAAAATCTTTTAGTAGTTCCTTATTTCAAAGAAAAGATCGATCTAGCACAACAAGGATGGAGGAATGTTGTCGCACAGGCAGCAATCAACGGTATTCCAATACCTGCTTTTGCCAGTGCGCTTTCTTATTATGATGGTTATAGGGCCGAAAGACTACCTGCCAATATGCTTCAGGCACAGCGTGATTATTTCGGAGCACACACTTATGAGCGGGTAGATAAACCACGGGGTGAATTTTTCCATACCAACTGGACTGGTAGAGGCGGCAATACTTCATCCACCACTTATAATGTATAATTCAGAGGGATTTCGATCCATAAATGTATATTTATGAAAATCAATAAGCTGACATTTGTTTTTTTAATGGGCATCAGTTTTTTTTCTTGTAAGAAAAGCGATGTCACGGTATTAAAACTGGCACATTCTCTTGCACCTACCCATTCTGTTCACCAGGCGATGGAGTTTATGGCAGAGCGCGTGAAAGAAAAATCTAATGGTCAGCTTATCATTCAAATCTATCCGAGCGGGCAGTTGGGTTCAGAACAACAATGCCTCGAACTGCTCCAGATTGGGGGGCTTGATATTACCAAGGTATCTGCAGCAGCCATGGAAGGTTTTGTGGAAGAATATAAAGTGACCGGAATGCCATTTATTTTTCGGGACAAGGAGCATGCATTTAAAGTACTGGATGGAGATATTGGTGATCAACTTTTACTTTCCGGTCAGGAATACTGGCTACGGGGATTATGTTTTTATGATGCGGGAGCCAGAAGCTTTTATGCCAAAAAGGCAATTAATGAACCATCTGACCTGCGTGGGCAGAAAATCAGGGTAATGCCGAGCATTACAGCCACAGAAATGGTAAAAGCTTTAGGTGGCTCATCTACACCAATATCATGGGGTGAACTATATACTGCCTTACAAAGCGGTGTAGTGGATGGAGCTGAAAATAATCCCCCAAGTTTTTATTTATCATTACACTACGAAGTATGTAAATTCTATTCTTTGAACGAACATACTATGATTCCTGATGTGGTTATTATCAGCACACATAAATGGAAGTCGCTTACTGACGAGGAAAGGAAATGGCTACAGGAAGCTGCGGATGAATCAGTGCCTTACCAAAGAGAATTATGGGATGAATCGGAAAAAGCATCTCTAAAAGCTGTGGAAGAAGCTGGTGTTACCATTATCAGACCTGATAAAGAGCCATTTATAGAAGCCGTAAAACCTGTATATGATCTTTATAAAAATAATGAAAGAATAAATTCCCTCATTGAAAAAATCCTGGAAACTGAATAACCTCTTTTGACACTATTTATCAAATTAAATGTAAATAATATGAAGCTACGAAAAATGGTCGACCGGTTGCTGAAATATTTTCTCATATTTCTGATGATCATACTGGTTGTAGATGTTTTGTGGCAGGTGTTTAGTCGGTATATAATTGGCATACCCAGTTCGTTTAGTGATGAACTGGCAGGATATTTACTCATTTGGGTAGGATTAGGAGGAGCCGCATATGCCACTAGTACCAAACAACACCTTGCCATTGATATCCTGCCTGCCAAACTCCCCCCTGAAAAAAGGAAATATGTCGATATTTTAATTAATGTTTTGATCATTGTATTTGCTTTAACTATTATGATTGTAGGAGGTATTTATTTGGTATATACCCGTTTTCATTTGGGACAAATCTCTTCAGCCCTACAAATCCCCATCGGGTATGTTTATCTGATTTTACCCATAAGTGGCTTTTTAATATTGTATTATGCTGTAGATGATATCCTCCTACTGTTGGGCATCAGGGAAAATGAAACTACTAATATTTAGAAATTATGGAATATACAGGCATATTGGTATTGGTTATAAGTTTTGTGGTGTTGCTGGCATTGGGAACACCCATTGCATATGCCATAGGTATTTCTGGTGTGCTCACCATGTTGACTAGTATGGCTTATTTGCCCGCATTTACCACTTTTGCCCAGCGCATGGCTACTGGGCTGGACAGTTTCTCGTTATTGGCAATACCCTTTTTTATTTTGGCAGGCCAAATTATGAATAAAGGTGGAATCGCTATTCGCCTTATTGAATTTGCTAAAGTTTTGGTTGGTTGGTTACCAGGAGGTTTGGCATTTGTCAATATCATGGCCAATATATTGTTTGGTGCTATCTCCGGATCAGCAGCAGCAGCGGCATCCGGTATTGGCAGTATCATGCATCCTAGAATGAAAGAAGAAGGATATGATGACTCCTATTCAGCAGCGGTAAATATCACCTCGGCTACTATCGGTTTGACTATTCCACCCAGTAATATTCTGATAGTTTACTCTTTGTCGAGTGGTGGTGTATCAATTGCTGCACTTTTTCTGGCAGGATATGTTCCCGGACTGTTAACAGGATTGTTTTTAATGATCGTGGGAGGGGTTATTGCTTATCGAAAGGGATATAAGGTAAGTGATGAGAAAATTACGCTTCGGTATGGTGTAAAAAGGTTCATTGGAGCTCTCCCCAGCCTGCTTTTATTAATTGTGGTGATTGGTGGTATAGTTAAAGGTGTCTTTACTGCTACTGAAGCTTCTGCCATTGCAGTATTGTACTGTGCCGTATTAGCGATTATTTATAATGAATTAAAATGGAGGGACATATCTACCCTCGTGATCAATACCGTGAATACCACTGCCATGGTGCTTTTATTGGTAGCTACTTCAATCGGTTTGTCCTGGATCATGTCCTATGAAAACATCCCTCAAAATGTTAGTGCCGGATTATTGTCTTTGAGTGATAATCCTTTCGTCATCCTCTTGATCATTAATTTCATTCTATTATTCGTGGGGATTTTTATGGATATGACCCCGGCGGTTTTAATTTTCACTCCTATTTTCCTACCTATTGTTACTGTACAATTGGGAATGGATCCTGTACATTTTGGAATCATCATGGTATTGAATCTCAGTGTCGGGTTATGTACACCACCAGTTGGTTCGGTTCTTTTTATTGGGTGCAGTGTAGCCAATGTCAAAATTCAGGATGTGGTCAAACCCATGATCCCATTTTTTATTGCGATGATTGTAGCACTCTTGTTGGTAACCTACCTACCACAACTGGCTTTATGGTTGCCGGAATCATTTGGATATTAGAAGAAAAAATTTTAGTTGAGAAGCTGTCCAACTATTCCTGAGAATCAATTGCATCAAGGATGATTTTACATGCTTGTTGGATCTCGTTGTTGGAAATTATCAGAGGTGGAGCTATTCTCATACTATTGTTGCAGTGAAGGAACCAATCGGTAAGTACACCTAATGATAAAGCTTTATCTATAACAGGTTTTAAAACATCAAAAGATTCAAACTCCACTGCCATCATTAATCCCAGATGTCTGATCTCTTTTATTTTTGAATGTTTTAGAAGGCTGATAAACAATTTGGCTTTTGTTTCTGCCTCTTCATATAATTTTTCTTCCCTGATGATCTTCAGTGTTTCAAGCGAAGCAGCTGCACTTATCGGATGGCCCCCGAAAGTGGTAATATGGCCTAAAATTGGATTACTTCTTAATACTTTCATTATTTCAGATGAAGAAATAAAAGCACCCAAAGGCATACCGCCTCCCATTCCTTTGGCACATAATAATATATCGGGCACTACCTGATAATGTTCAAAAGCCCAAAATTTGCCAGTTCGCCCGAACCCTGTTTGGATCTCATCAAATATCAATAATGCCCCCACCTCACTACATCTGGCTTTTAACTTTTCAAAGTAATTTTTATTGGCTGTTCTGATGCCTGCTTCACCCTGTACTACTTCCACAATGACTGCTGCTGTACGATGGTTTATGGTTTCCAGATCATTAAGATCCCCAAAACGGATGTGATTGATCCCGGGAAGCAACGGCCGGAATGGTCTTTTTGAATCTTCTTCACTACCAAGTGATAAAGATCCATGCGTAGATCCATGATAGGATTGATAACAGGAAATGATTTCTGATTTTCCGGTAAACCTTTTTGCCAGTTTAATAGCTCCTTCTACAGCTTCGCTTCCTGAATTGACAAAATAACAAACCTGTAGTTGGTCTGGAAGTGTGTCAGCTAATGCTTTGGCCAATAGCACCTGAGGTGATTGGATAAATTCTCCATACACCATCAGATGTGTATATTTTTCCAATTGATTTTGAATCGCCTTAATGACACGGGGATGTCGATGCCCCAACCCACTGACACCTATTCCTGAAATAAGGTCGATGTATTTTTTTCCATTCTGATCAAAAAGGAACACACCTTCAGCTTTTTCTATTTCCAGCGATAAAGGAAAATCAGAAGTTTGTGCTAAATGTGCAAGAAAAAGCTGTCGGTGGGTTAGCATGATTTAATTCAAGTTGTCTTCAGAAATAACAAGTTGAAAGGAGCTGTTATAAGTTCCCTTTCTTTATTTCCAAAGCAACAACTTTTGCCAATCTTCTTTTATGTCTTTCACCATGTGTAAAAGTGGCACTTATAAATGATTTGATAATTTCAAACGCATGAGCTTGACCAATGACCCGGCCACCAAGGCATATCATATTCATGTCGTCGTCTTCTACCCCTTGTCTGGCTGAGAAAACTTCGTTGATTAAAGCAGCTCTCACACCATTCACTTTGTTGGCGGCGATACATGCACCTACACCACTACCACAAACTGCAATACCTTTTTCTACCGAATTCTTTGATACTGCGTCTGCTAATGGGATAATGTAGTCGGGATAATCATCTTTCTCGTCAAGAGACGATGCACCAAAATCAACCACCTGATGCCCGATGGATTCCAAAAACTTAACTACTTTTTCTTTTAACTCAAATCCACCATGATCTGCGGCAACTCCTATTTTCATAACAATAAAGGTTTTTTAGATTTAATTATGCAAATATAAATGTTTATAAGGGAATACGTATAAAAGTAAAACCCTACTTTTTATACGTTCCTTTATTCCGCATTTCGTGATGTTTTCAAGCCGTTTTTAAAACACTCAACCTATATAATGGTTTTAAAGTCATTATATAGCATAATGAAAACTTCAAAGACAGAAAATCTGACAGATTCGGCACTTCATTTTATTGATAAGTTGTACAAAGACAAACTTTCCACACAATATCTATATCATGATCTGGCCCATACCATAGAAACTGTTGAAACTTGTAAGGAAATAGGTGAAGCAACAAAAATTGCCGATGACCAACTGGAGGAACTATTACTGGCTGCTACTTTTCATGATGCCGGTTATGTGAAAACATACGAAGGACATGAAGAGAAGAGTTGTGAAATAGCAAAGAAATTTCTTCAGGGAGTTGGTTATAGTAGCGAAAAAATAGACAAGGTGATAGAGTTGATCAAGTCCACTCACAAGGATCATGAGCCTAAGAATATGTTGGAAAACATTCTCCATGATGCAGATATCATAAAAATTGGGAAAAAGAATTTTTTCGATGTAGGGAAACTGCTAAGGGCGGAATGGGAAATATTTTTGGATAAAAAATACAGTGATGACGAATGGGAAAAATTGCAGTATGAATTCCTAATTGAAACAGATTTTAAAACAAAATATGCCCGCGAAAAATATGGGCAAGACTTAAAGAAAAATATTGAAGCTCAACGACAAAAACTTTTTAAAACTGAGCAAGACCAGAAAAAAGGGTTGTTAAAATTAAAAAGTCCTGGCCGTGGTATTGAAACGATGTTTAGGTCTACATATCGGAACCATATCAATCTTAGTTCTATTGCCGATAACAAAGCAAATATGATGATCAGCATCAATACCATTATTTTATCCGTTATCATTACCGTTATAGGTTCAGGATTTACATTTTCTGACAAATTATTGATCCAGAATTTTCGTTTCAGCGTACCTATTGGTATATTGTTGATCACTTGTGCCGCTTCAGTGGTATTTGCTGTGTTTTCGGCAAGACCAAATGTAACCAACAAACAGATCAATAAAAAAACCATTGAAGAAAAGAAAAGCAGCCTTTTGTTTTTTGGTAATTTCACTAATCTAAATTTGGAACAGTACCTTGAAGATATGAAGACCCTGATGAATGACCGGGAGTTGCTTTATGACCATATGACAGTTGATATCTACTACTTAGGCCAGGTATTAAATAGGAAATACCAATTGGTGAGGATTTCTTATAATATTTTTATGACCGGATTATTATTAACAGTTGCATCGTTTATGATTATTTTTATTTTATTTTCCGAAAGATAGGATAAGGCATTAATTTAAAGTGGTAATTTAACAAAAAAGCCAGGGAATTTACTTCCCCGGCTTTTAAATTATTCCACCTTACAATTACCTCACAATCATTATGGAGCCTGTTTGCACTGTACCCGTATCTTTAAAGGTCAAGACAAAGTAATAAATACCTTCTACAAGTGGTGTCCCGTTGAATGTACCATTCCAATTGTTTTGGTAAGGACTCGCTGAAAATACTTTTTTACCATGCCCGTCAAATATGGCTACTTCATTATCTTCATAGGATGCTATATCTTCAATTTCCCAATACTCATTCTTTGAATCTCCATTTGGTGAAATAATTTTAGCTGTAGCCAATTTGGGTGCATTGCCATTTACCGTCAGCTCAATGGTATTTGAAACTTTACATCCATTATCATCAAATACTGTCACTGTGTAACGCGTATTTTGACGTGGGCTGGCTATGGGATTATAAATTTTAGTATCGCTTAACCCTGCTGCAGGAGACCATGTGTATTCAATATATTGGTCATCGGCAATTAATTGAAGACTTTTGCCAAAATCCATAACCGTTTGACCATCTTCAGTGATAATGTTTATTTCACTTTTGGAAAACTGGGATACTGTGATTTCTCCGGAAGCTGTACAACCGGTTGCATCAACAATACTGGCTGTATAAGTACCTTGAGTATTGGCATAAATGGATTTTGTTTTTTTCCCATTTGACCACTCGTAAGAAGGGAACGTCCCCTGTATTTCCAGAATAACACTATCGCCATGGCAGAAAATATCATCTGATGCAGTTAAAGATAACGGTTCTGCAAATCTGATTACGATGGATTTGGTGAAGTCAGATATACAGGTAGTATTTTTATAAGCTACTTCCATATTAACCTGGTAAGTACCCTCTTGTTCATAGGCATGAGTAGGATTTTTAAGATTAGAAGTAGTGCCATCACCGAAATCCCATTTATATACTACTTCTCTTTGCAGGGGAATTGTGGAAGTATTGTTAAATGCGATTGGTTCGTTTACACAACCGTCATTTTTAGCCTGAAAAGCAGCTTGAGGAAGAGCAATGGATTCTACATTGAAAGTGCTACTTTCATAACTGCATCCTTCTTTTGAAATAATGGCATTATAACTTCCGATCTGATCGACACTGATACTAGAGCTTGTTTTGCCCGGCATAATGGTATTATTGAATTTCCACTGATAGGTATGATCGGCAAAATGCGCTACTGAAAGCTCAGCGGCAGTACCACCACAAATTGCGTTTGACCCGGCGATTTCTATGACTGGCAATGAGAGGATTTGTATTAACATCGTGTCGATTTTACTTTTACAACCTGAACTACTTGTAGCTTGTAAAGTATAATATCCGGCATGACTGTTTCTCACATTATTGATCACGGGGTTTTGTTGGGTGGAAGTCCAGCCATTTGGTCCAGCCCACTCATAAGTAACCCCACCACCGTTATTTTGACCTGTAAGTTGTAAGTTGGCACCCATACAGGCTGGATTGTTGGCCAATATAGTTGGTTTGATAGGTGCTGAACCTGTTTTTGTTGTAATTTTCAACACTGGTGAGACGCTACTGCAATCGCCATTGTCGGATGTAATGGTAACGGTATAATCTCCGGCTCCTGCATTGGACAATACCGGTAAAGAAGCTCCGGAAATATCAAAGTTATTTAACTTCCAGGTGTAATCAAGATTGATCCCTTTCACAGTAGAAATATCCACTGAGGTACCTGTGCATATTTCCACACTTCCCGAGGGTTTTGTTTTTGAAACCACACAATTTTTATTCAAAAATACTTCCAGACGGTTATCAGCCCTGCCAAGTGTAATATCAGGTCGGCCATCATTATCGATATCAGCTATTCTTATGGGTTTTTGTTTACCGTTTGCCGGAATTACTACCTCATTAAAAGTAACCACGCCATTCGCTGTTGTATTGATCAAGATTGAAAAGCTTTGAATATCATCGATAGAACTGAATACAATATCGGTTTTGCCATCTCCATTTATATCACCCACATCTAACGACCAAAGCCGTCGTGTAACCGTAAAGTTGGTAGAAGGTCCAAATTTTATAACGCCATCGTCACCGGTTTGATTGATCAATATACTGAAATTCTTATTCGAGTTATCAACTTTTGATAATATGATGTCTGGTTTGTTGTCCCCATTTATTTCAGCAATTTTTATATCTTGTATGGGTCCTGTTACAGAGAAGGTCTTTTTTTCATTAAAGGTGATACTTCCAGGAAAACTGGTGTTTTTGAATACACATATATTTGACCCGAAAGAGGATGATATAACAATTTCAGGATATCCATCACCATTAAGATCGTTTACATCAAGCCCATAAATTTCTCCGGTAATATTATCTGCAGCTTGCACAATCAAGGTAATCGGCGTGCTTTGAAAAGATGTTGACCCATTTGAGGATGTATTTTTAAAAATATGTACAGCGTTTTTATTCGTGGCCTGTCCTTGATTGGTATTGTCTGTTATAATAATTTCAGGTAATCCGTCATTATCCAAATCTTCCAGCATGATCCGCCCCAGTGATGAAGTATTGGGAACAAGCAATGAAATTGTGGTGGGAGAAAAGGTATAACTGCCTGGCCCTGAGGATGTGTTGGTTAAAACAAATATCCGATCCATAGTATTTCCACCCCTGACAGCTATGATATCTGGTTTGCCATCATTGTTCACATCGCCACAAGTGATATAACTGATAGGTGTGAACAAATTTATCACTTGGGAGGTAGTGGAAATATTGCCTGGTGTACTGGCATTTCTTGAAATATAAATACCGTTCCCCACATCATTACCCATGATCCATTCAGTTTTCCCATCACTGTCAATATCACAATGACAAAAATCAAGTAGCACTGCATTTACTGCTCCATAATATATTTCACTCGAAGTAAGTTTTGAACTCAAGAAAGTCTCTCCCCCAAAGCTCATTAGAAATTGATTATTGGACACACCGGATAACTTCGATACCAAATTTGTTACCTTTATATTATCATAGGTGCCTCCGGAAGGCACTTTTACCCTGATCAAAGATTCGGTGGAACTAATGATCGGGGCTTGCACAGCACCAAAATAAACTTTTAAGTTATTGCTATTATTTGAAAATCCAGTACCGATAATGTCCACTGTCTCCGTTGCAGGCCCTGAAGTTTTATCAAGATACATAATCACTGGCTTTTGAGCCAGGACGGTTTGAATAGACCATAATACCAATATGCCGATCAGATATTTTTTCATTATATTTAAGTTTTCGGGTGTTAACCTGTTATTGAACAGTCAATACCCATGAATCTTTAAACTGAGTCCGTTGAATCAGATTATTTTTAATCCATTCAGCAGAACTTTTATCCACGTCGTTATAATACATGTATACAAAGTAGTATTTCGCAGTGGAGTTGTACCCATTTTTTGTGAAATATCCTGCTTGAAAGAGACCATTGCTATATTTTTGTGCTTTCTCAAGACTATTGAAAACACCCACCACTACATAATACCCTTTTTTGAGATCTTGTGGTTGGCTGCCCTCAGGTACTTCTACCGGTCCTTTGTAATTGGTAATTTTACCTTCCGGATCTTCCAGATCATTTTTAGGTGGTTCTTGTACAATCGGATCAACCTCTTTGACCTGTTGGTATTGTTCATATGCATCAGGTTCTTTGGTAATTACCACTCTTTCTTTTTTCTTTGGCCGTTTTTCTTCACCCAGATTTAATTTGAGCATAATTTCATGTGTGCCTTTACCAAACCCGGTTACTGGCTGCGCTCCAACATCATATGAATATCCGAAATGAAACGCATCACTAATCGTGATGCCACCCAGTGCTGTTATTGCCCCATCCTGACGATAAATACCACCTAACCAAACTGCATTTTTTATTTTTACTATTCCTGCCCCTTCCAATTGTTTTTCTTTACCATCTTCCTGAATTCTGTATATAAGATAAGGCTCAAAAGTAATAGGTGCTTCTTTATTGTATGATTGATAGTGGGCCATTACCTGATAAGAATTTAAAGGGTTTAAGTCACCCTGATTAAATCCCTTAACGCCAAAAAGTTCATTGTGAAACAAACGGGGAAGGGTAAAGCCAAGATTGAAGCCTTTGTTGTGATAATTAAACCCAAACCTTCCATCCAGGTACATTGATTTATCCAACAATTTTAATACTGCATCATCATCCTGGTACCGTGGATCATTCATTATTTCATCCAGGTCACGAATGGTTCTGTTGATTACTCCTCCTGATAAACCAAATTTCAGGAAGTGTTCAGGGGAAAACATTGCTTTATATGCCAGCGTAAATAGTCCCGATGAAGAATTTAACAAACCCCTGGAATCATTATTAAATTGAGCACCTAAAGAAAATTTATCTCCTAGTGGTGTATGAAAAACAATACTTGAAGTTACTGGTGCGTCAACTATTCCCATCCATTGACGCCTGTGTGAAATATAAATACTGGGTCGGTAATCTTCTCCTGCAAAAGCAGAATTAATAAGGTAGGGGTTGGCATAATAGTGATTAAAAACAGGTTTCTCCTGCCCGGACACTGTAAGTGAAATCAGAAAATTTATAACGATAAGCCAACTAATTTTTTTCATTTCTTTGGTATTGTGGCTCTTACATTTTTATTTTAGCCTTACACAACTTGTTTATAACTTATTCAATTTTCATATTTGGTTAAAAAAATTACATAATTCATAGCAACGTCACATTGCCTGTTTATAATTTTTTCAACCCAAAATACATAAATTTTATCCCCATTTGCAGAGCGATCATTACTATTTATCAAAAAACACTAAGAAGATGGAGGGCAGTATTTATCAATAGAACCTCAAATAGCCTTCTTACCATTTCTCTCTAACTTCCTGGTTTTGTAACTCAAATGATTTATTTCCAGACATTAAATTAGCATAATCCAATTAAATCATTGAAGATATTTTAGTTAAAATCCTACATGTGAAGGGTTTAATCAATATGTTTGATTTAAATAATATATTATCATCCTAATTTTAAACCATCTTAAAAATAATGACGATGATCAAAAGAGTAATTTTTCAATTAGCTATTATAATTTCTGGAATTTTCATGCCTGTAACCTTTGCCAGTGCACAATTTTATTTTGGTGGAAAAACCGGGTTTCAAATTTCAACTCATAGTTTTGGTGATAAAGAATACCGGCAAGGACATACAGCAGGCTTTAGGCCAGGATTTAATATTGGTAGTGCAACAAGTTTGAAAATTGCCGACAAGTTTGATATTTATAATGAAATAACCTATTCGATTAAAGGCGCAACGGTGCAGGCTGATGATAATGAATTTGTCACCAATAGATTAGCATTACAGTATATCGATATTCCGCTTATGTTGCGATACTCACTAATGAAGCATCCTGCATATGATTTTTTTGTTCAGTCCGGACCTACAATAGGTTTTTGGATGAAAGGAAAAGAAATCGTTACAGGAAGTGAAGTATTGTCAGAAGCCGGGGTAGATAAGTTTGAATATCGGATCAGTTTTAAAGAATCCAATGAAGGAGCTTTTGATAAAAATCTACAGGAAGCAAATCGGGTACAGCTTGCTTTGAACATTGGCATTGGAGGGGCATTTATTTTGAAAAACAAGCACCGATTTATAGTGGATGTAAGGTATGAGATGGGTCATACGCACCTGAGCAAATCAAGTAATCTGACAGCACACTGGTATGGCGATTCATATGATTACAGAGTCAACAACCAAACTTTTATGGTTTCTACCACATATCTTTTTCATCTTCAGAATTTAAGAAAAAAATTAGCTAAATAGCTTCTTCTATTCTTCTACTGGCATACTCTCAGTCTGTTTTTTCGTTAGGGATTAATAGACTAAAATATTTATTTATTTATGCTTGTTGCTGAACACATTCATCGAATGATTTTTAAAAGAAGTTTGAGGTATGTGTTTTCATTTGTAAGTCTGCTTTGGTTAATCAAGTTTTTTGAATGGATTACAGATGTGAGTCTGGTGCCATTGGGAGTATATCCAAGCACCTTAAAGGGAGCCTTAGGCATCATTACAAGTCCTCTTGTACACGGCGATGGCATCCATTTGCTGTCCAATACTTTCCCTTTGATTATGCTGGGAATTGGTCTCTTCTATTTTTATTATCATATAGCAAGCAAGGTATTTGTTTGGATTTACTTACTTACTGGGACTGGGGTTTGGTTGGTAGCCCGTGAAGCATATCATATCGGTGCAAGTGGTATCATTTATGGCCTGCTGTCATTTTTGTTTTTTATCGGTCTGTTTAATAAAGACAATAAATCAATTGTCATTTCTTTGATTGTGCTATTCCTGTATGGAGGTATGATTGGCGGATTTTTCCCCTCTGATTTTAATATATCCTATGAGTCACATATGATGGGGGCTTTTTCAGGTTTATTAGTTGCATTTACATACAGGAGACAACCAATGACAATCTACGATACAAACGAACAACAATTGGAAGATCCGCTTGCTTCACAAATGGAAGATACGAATTTTTCCCCACCTACTCATACTCATGAATCCCCTGGGATACATATAAATGTTGTTTATCGACAAAATGAAAAGAGTAACGATTGATATATAAAAATCATTCGCAAATATTAAATTCAGGGTAGTGATATTTATACTTTTGTTATATTTGTAATCGTTACCCTTAAATCAAACAAAAAACACGATAAAAATGAAACATGTATCCTTAATACTGAATGTAGTATTATTAATCGCCGTTGTAGTACTTTATATATTACATTTTAATGCGAAACCTGAACAGGTAACTGAAAGAGGAGAAACAACCCATACAGAATTGGATGTTGCTTATGTCAATTCAGATTCTTTATTGAATAATTATGAATTTGTAAAAGAACTATCTGGAAAACTAGAGAGTACCCGATCAAAACTTGAAAAAGAATATGAAAACAGGGCAAGAGGCCTACAGTCGGAGATACAAAGCTTTCAAGCATCAGTTAACAATATGACAATTGGTCAGGCAAGAGCTGTGGAAGAAGATTTGGTGAAGAAAGAACAGAACCTGAGGCAATATCAGGAGAGATTGAACATGCAATTTATGCAGGAAGAATCGAAGGTTCAGGAAGAAATTTATAACAAAGTTTCCGATTACCTCAAGGATTATGCAAAAAACAATAACCTTCAGTTGGTTTTGACTTATCAAAAAGGGAGTGGGGTATTGTTTGCCAATGAAGGATTGAATATTACTGATGCTGTAGTAAAAGGATTAAATGATGCCTACAATAAGAAAGATAGTGCTGTTAAATCTGACACAGCGAAAGCAAAACCATGATATTAAATTTTAACTTAAAAAAAAACCTGGCCTAACCGTCAGGTTTTTTTTTTATGCCATTCCTCCAGTGCGATTTTAGATTTGGCCATCGATACACATGTATCGTGCAAAGACCGAGAGTTGCATATTAAATTAAGCATATCCATACAATCACTCTGTAGCCCTTCAATTTGATAATCAAATTAATAGCAGGAGCCAACAATCGGCTATCCACTTCTCGTTTAAGATTATAATCATTAACGTGAAAGTGGATTTTTTAGAAAAAATTACAATATGTTTTATTTTTTTTTAGTCTGGAGTTTGTTCATTTTAGATAAGAAATTCATACCATATATGACGTTTAGTTTAAAATATGGCAGTAAGGTTGTAATATCATTGTCAAAAGTTGCGAATGCTGCAATTTTAATATTTGTAAGTTGCCACAGCGCAGTAACAATATCCATAAAATTATTACCGAATACAAAATAATCCTTTTACATTTATTTAAAATTTCATACCTTTGACTTATGTAAATCATAACAATATATTAAAATAATTGCGATTTACATAAATTTAAATATCAATATATAATATCTATAAATACTTGTTTTACAGAATATCGTATTAATAATTACAAATACAGTTAAATATAATATTGAAAATAAGTGCTTTATTAAATTTTAATACTAAATAATTGAACAAATGTATTTGTAATTTCGTTTTAGATTAGTAATAGCAATTAAATATACAATTATGAAATTTATTAACAATAATGGATTAGAGATCGTGCTGGAATTAGGTCACGCTTCTGCAAAAGGGATTAAGTCTAACGGTGAAGAAATCCAGGTTCAATTTAAAGATGAGCTAGCTGATTCTGTTAATTATCTTTATAATCTGGACATTTTTGATCTTGAAAAATTGATGGTACAGCACCAGGAACATAACTGTTTATCCGAAAATCTGAACATTTAAAAATTTCTGAAGAACCGTCACTATGAAGATGAGGCCCAATAGAAAAGGGCAAACGGTGGTAATCACAAAGTTTACAAATTTTTCCAGAAAAGAACCTGCATAGTCTGGATTGCCTTTGCTTATTTCCAGGCTTAGGTTTTTGGTTTTCCATTTAAAACCTATAAAAATTGTAAGCAAAAAGCCTCCCAAGGGTAATCCCACTTCGCTAAACATGTCAGAAATGACATCAAGAAATGTTTTGTTTCCTCCTTCATAATACATGAAATTGGTAAAGAAGGGAACAGCTCCTTGAGATAACATACTCGGCAAACCAATAATATATATAAATAAAGCCAAACCAAAGACTACTCTTTTTCTTGGCATTTTCTTTTCATCGACCAAGTACGCTACTGGTACCTCCAACAATGAGATGGTTGAAGTGAGTGCAGCAAAACATAATAACAGAAAAAAACCACCCCCAACAAATCTGCCCATAAAGGGCCCCATTTCATGGAAAATCTTAGGTAAAGCTACAAATACCAATCCTGGACCTTCAGAAGGCTGTTGGCCTTGGGAAAAAACAAGGGGAAATATCAGAAGACCTGCTAAAAATGCTACTGATACATCGGCTAAAGTAACTACAGCAGCAGATTTTACAATATTTTCTTTCTTTTTAATATATGATCCATACGTAATTAAAGCTCCCATACCCAATGACAGAGAGAAAAAAGCTTGTCCCAGTGCTGAATATATAGTTTTGATATTAATTGCCGAGAAATCCGGCAGTAAATAAAACTTAATGCCTTCCATGGCATTATTTAAAGTCAAAGCATAAATAATCAGCCCTAACAGAATCAAGAATAATAGAGGCATAAAAAATTTAGATGCCGTTTCGATGCCATCTTTGATTCCCCTCACCACAATTAACCCGGTCAGGATCATAAAGGCAAATGAAAAAATCAGGTTATCCCAAAAATCAGCCACATAATCCCCAAAATGAGCAGAATAATCATCAAGTCCGACAGCAAGCAAATCCCCAAATACAATTTGTACAAAATATCCAAATGCCCATCCTGCTACAACATTATAAAAAGAAAGAATCATGATGCCGCACAAAATTCCAAATGCTCCTATCAAGCCCCATCTTCTATTGCCGAGCTTATTATATGCACCATATGCATCAGTTTGGGCTTTTCGGCCCAATGCTATTTCACTGATCATTACCGGAAAGCCAATGGCAAATGTACAAATGAGGTAGATGAACAAAAATGCCGCCCCTCCGTTTTCACCTGCTTCATAGGGGAATTTCCATATATTACCTAATCCCACTGCAGAACCGGCAGCAGCTGCTACAAAACCCAGCCTGTTGGAGAAACGTCCACGCTTTAGCACCATGATTTTCAAATTAAGCAGCAAATATAAGGACTTTTAATAATTTTAAAAGGCAAATGGCTGATCGTTGAAAAATATCAACATAAATCTGATAATATTTGCAATTTACGCCAAATAAAATATTGACAATAAAGTCTATTATTACTTAACAGATTAAAATGCAAATGAAGATGCTAAAATCGTAAATAGATTAATATTTAAGGATATTTGATACCCACCAATTAGGTGAAATTGGTTTTTGATGATCTGGAAGGTTTAGTTTAAACAAATCAGTATCTGGCCATACATCAACTTGTCCCAGTGCTTTGGTCATCATTCTATTGATTTCTTTGGTAAATCGAGCCCCTTTCCAAGTGCTGGTATTTAACAGCACTACATAACTAATCCCATCATTCTGCCTCACCAAAAGTGTAGATGTTCCTGCAAGAGTACCTGTCCTCCACCAGTTTCCATTTCCATCAGTCTCACGCCATCCTAAAGGGCTAAGGTAAGGTTCACGGGGACATGTTAAAGTTTCGATTGATTGGGGATCCAGAAAATCAATCACATTACTGTATCCGTCAATATACACCATTAGTTTCATCAAATCAATTGATGAGGCAATCCAACCACCTGCAGCACCAAGAGTGGAAATGTCTGTACCACCATAGGGGCGGGGTACTAGCTCACCTGAACCATCACAAGCCATTCTTAATTCGGCACCTTCCCGGTCGTAGTATGCTGATTCATTAATGTCACGTTGATGATAAAAATTCTTTCCGATTTTCATGGCATAAATGCCCATGGGAAACAAAATCTTTTGCCTTACAAAGTCTTCATAGGGGATTCCTGATATTTTTTCAATCACTTTTCCCAATATAACATAACCCACATTGGAATAATAACTTCTGGTGCCTGGTTCAAAATAAAGCCTGTGGTGTTTTAATACATATTGAATGATGGTATTGTCACTAACAGGTAGGGGGCTGCCCATAACAGTTGCTATTTGCGCATGCATGAACATAGGATCGCCTCCCCGTGTTGACCAGCCGGCAGAATGTTCCAATAAATGCCTGATCGTGATTTTCTCCAAATTTCGATCGCGATAGGAAAGGTAGACAGAATCGGAAAGTATACCTGTTTTGCCAAATACTTTGTCATCAATAGATAAAAGTCCGGATTCTTCCATTTTCATAATAGTCACTGCTGTTACCAGCTTACTAATACTGGCAACTCTGAATAGATGTTCTGGCTGAACATTTATATCATATTCTTCATTAGCCTTTCCAAACCCCTTGGCATATAATAACTTTCCGTCATTGACTACTGCAATGGATGCTCCGGCAATTTCCCATCTCTTCAGAAACTCGTTCACGGTTTGATCGAAAGTCTCAAACTGTGGTAAGTTGGAAAAATCATTTGTTATCCTTCGGACACTCGTGGAAATACCAGTCCCATTATCGCTACTGCTATTAGCACTAATATCATTAATAGAAAATAAAAAATTAAAAAATAACACCCCAACGGCCAAAAAGCCCCCTCTTATTAATAATGATTTTAACATAGTCTCTGGTTAATGCAACACTTCATAAATTCTGGTTGAAAATTAGTAACATATTTACTGTCAGGCAAATAGGTAATAGACTGCAACTTTACATATGTAATAATAAGTTATTTCTGGTATTACTTTGAAAGTAAGTCTTTTGTTTGCCCAAGTAGCCATATCCAATTAACAGCTTATAGTACGATACAATTACTAATTTATTTTACAAAATCCCATAATTGGACTTTTAACTATATCGCTAAAATAAAACAAAAAAAACTGAAATGAAAAAAATATTTAACTTATTGATAACGAAGAAGTTGCTTTGAGGATAAAAGGGAGTGCGTGAAAAGTGCAATATGATAAATAAAAGAAAAGGTAAAATTATTTAATGGCAAACTTTTCCACTTTATCCCCTATATTTAGGTAGTAAATACCCTTTTCTAAGTCGTTTAAGGCGATTTCCACTCCCTCACCTTTATGTACAGTATTTCCTGATGAATCAAGGACTTCATACGGCATATACTGACTTAAAACGATTTTATCAGAATTCATAGTGGTGGTTATCAATGTTTTGGGTTGATTGGAAGTGTATGAAAAAAGCTTTGAAAAGAATAAATCACCAGAGGAAGTGGTATATCTTATTCTGAAATCATTTTTACCCATATGGTAATCTGGAATTATTTCATATTGATTGTATTCTTTGTTTTTTGACCCTTCGATCTCATGAACGGGTAACCATTCATTGTTGATATTTCTTTCTATTATAAAATATCCTGATACTTGTTCACCCTGTGTATGCCACCTTATGGATGTGGCGTCGGCTACGACAGAGATAAATTTAAATTGATGGGTCTCTCTAATTACCTGCGGATTGATAAATTTGGGTTTACACCCATTATGATGTACAATTTTAACTTCAACAGATTGACCTACAGAATAAGGGGTTAATTTTATTTCAAATGCTGATGTTTGTGGATTTTTTATTATCGGTTCATCATTTACAAACACCCCGATGGTGCAAAAAGAGGATTTGTCTATCTTTAATGGGTTTTGAATATATAAGTTCTTTCCCTGGTAAGTGCCTGATAATACCACCTCAGCATTGGCAGTTATTTGTCCCGGTAGAAGATGGGGCAATAAAACAGTACTTAAGATTAATAAAAAAAGTTTAACAATCATTGGGTTTTATTACATTTTGGTAAAATGTCATTCCAAGGTCGTATGGCCAAGTGTCAAGTGCAAAAATTATAAAAAAATTTTAAATATTCATAATTTTGTGCTAAAAATATTTCTTTTTTAAAAAATTCTTTCATGGTGAAATAACTGATGCTGTAATCATTATAGTATAATAGGTATATTTAAATCATTTTAGATGAAGCTTATTTAATCGAATCCGGAGTTATTAAATACCATATGCCTGTTTTGTTATTAGGAGCATATGTTTTAAGTGGTTATCTTTGTATATAAGGAATTTATCCGGCAAATAAATACCAGATTATCTAAGAGAACATAGTTATACTTGGTCAGAATGTAGGATGAATTTAATTGAAACCAATAACGAGATTAAAAAGGTACTCAAATTTGATATCAGAGCTCAGCCTGACGACTTGTCTTGTGGTCCCACATGCTTACATGCGTTATATAATTTCTATGGAGAGGATTTGGACTTGGGGGCTGTTATCAAAGATGTGAAACAGTTGGAATTTGGAGGTACTCTCGCCGTTTTTTTGGGTCTGCATGCCCTGCAGCGGGGCTATCACGCTATAATATATACCTACAATTTGCAAATATTTGATCCTTCATGGTTCAATACAGATGTGCAACTGACGGACGCTTTGAAGAAGCAAATGGACTTTAAAAAAGATAGCGGTGTTTCATTAGCTTCAGATGCTTATATCAGATTCCTTGAAAATGGTGGTGAAATTCGTTATCAGGAGATGAGCTCTTCACTGATCAGAAAATATTTACGCCGATCTATTCCTATTCTTACAGGCCTGAGTTCTACTTATCTATATGATTCTACACGGGAAATCCCTTCCAACAACCAATTTGATAGTATACGTGGAGAACCAGCAGGACATTTTGTAGTCATCAATGGATACAACAAAGAAGATCGAAAATTTTATGTAGCAGATCCTTTGAATCCAAACCCAATGGCAAAAACCCAGTATTATAAAGTAGGATTTGGCCGGTTGATCAGTTCCATTCTCTTGGGGATTGTGACCAATGACGCCAATCTGCTGGTAATTTTTCCAAAGGAACAAAAACCAATCGGTTAATCAACTTAAACCATGCTGAATTAGGGAATGAAGACATTTAAATTAAGCCTTTTTGAGGCTTTTGGGGTGGAACTGGAGTATATGATTGTGGACAAGACCACCTTGGATGTAAAGCCGGTGGCTGATAAACTATTCGAAGATGTACTTGGCTATAGTGGAAATGAAGTAGACCTGCCATTGGTAAGCTGGTCTAATGAGCTGGCCAGACATGTTGTTGAGATAAAGACTTCCGAACCGATTGCTGATTTTTCTGTCCTGCTTCAAGGTTTCAATGATAATATCAGGTTGATCAATGAGAAATTAGCCAAATACCATGCAGTAGTTCTTCCTGGAGCCGCGCACCCTTGGATGAATCCCCTTAAGGAAACGGTTTTGTGGCAACACGAAAACAGTGAGATATACGACACCTACAACAAAATATTCAATTGCAGTGGACACGGATGGTCAAATCTGCAATCGACACACATTAATCTCCCATTTGCGAATGATGAAGAATTTGGGAGGTTGCATGCCGCCATCAGGCTCATCATGCCAATCATCCCTGCACTGTCAGCCAGTTCACCAGTTCTGGATGGCACTTCTACTGGTTGGCACGATACCAGGTTAAAGTATTATCAGAAAAACCAGGTAATGATACCGTCTATCACTGGGAAAGTAATTCCTGAAGCCGTATTTTCACAAAATGATTATCAGGAAAAAGTTTTTGATGTTATTGCCCGGGATATAGCACCCCATGATCCTAATGGCATTTTGGAGCCGATTTGGCTTAATTCACGTGGAGCGATAGCCAGATTTGACAGGGGAGCGATTGAAATTCGGATTATAGATATTCAGGAATGCCCTGCGGCAGATCTTGCCATATTATCTCTGATCATCGGTGCTTTACAACTTTTATCCAAAGAGGTGCTTCTGCCTTATAACAAACAAATATTCTGGGATGCCGAAAAGTTGCATGAATTACTAAATAAAATTGCAAAATCGGGGGAAGAAACTATTATAGACCAAAAAGAATATTTGCAGATTTTTGGTGTCAATCATCCTATCAGCGTGAAGGACCTTTGGCAACATATTTCTGAAATAGTGGTGAAACATGGAATGGTTGATCTAAATATTTGGGAACAACAATTAAAAGTGATTTTAAATAAAGGATCATTGGCTACAAGGTTGTTGAAAGCCATGGATGGAAATTTTCATTCTTCACGGCTGAAAGAAGTATATGGTGAAATGGCATCTTGTCTGGCGAATAATAACATGTTTGTGCCTTGAAAAATTGCGGTTTTATTATCACCTGCGAACACGGTGGATATGAAGTTCCACTCAGATATAAAGATCTGTTTCAGGGGCAGGAACCGGTGCTTATGAGCCACAGAGGATGGGATCCAGGTGCCTTGGAACTTGCAAAATGGATTTCGGAAAAATTAAACGCACCACTCTTTTATACCACCATCTCACGATTGTTGATAGAGTGTAACAGGTCGCTTGATCACCAACAATTGTTTTCTGCATTTACACAACACCTGGATGATGAAGCAAAAACTGATCTGCTTGGTATTTACAATCATTATCGGGATAGCGTGATAAAAAAAGTTCAGGAAGTATTTCATGCATCTGAATTTGTTTGTCATCTCTCTATTCATTCTTTCACCCCTGAATGGAATGGGGAAAAACGACTTACAGATATAGGCGTTTTATTTGATCCTGATCGTAAACATGAAGCAGCTTTTTGTGGTGTTCTCATAAACGAATTGACCAAGAGCCTTCCCTCATTTATAATATCAGCCAACATGCCCTATCAAGGTGTCGATGATGGTTTTACTACATTTCTTAGAAAAAAATTTGGGGTAAATTACCTTGGAATAGAAATAGAAGTTAATCAAAAATTTGTGGAGACACCGGATATTGAGTTAATAAAAAATGCTTTGTTTAAAAGTATAGTTATATCCGGTAATACTTATTTTAAAGAATAACAAAACGACAAAAAATCCTGACCATTTATTTATCCCCTTATTGCAAAAGCCATGCGATCTTTACCTTGCATATCCTTTTTTATAGCTCCTTGGGTATAATTAAACTTTTGGAATAGTGCCAATACCGCTTCTCCAAATGCTTCATTAATCTCAAAATATACTTTTCCTCCAGATTTTAACATATCCTGTCCCACTTCCAGAATTTTTCTATAAAAAATTAATGGATCATCATCGGGCACGAACAATGCCTGCTCCGGTTCATGGTGCAATACATTCATCGCCATGTCTTTCTTTTCACTTTCACAAACATATGGTGGATTGCTGACGATAATATCCAGATCGTTGATTGGAATGGTATTGACAAACAAGTCTGATTGGAAAAAATGAATCGTTAATTGATTTGAACTGGCATTTTCTTGAGCTACTTGCAGGGCTTCAATGGATTTGTCCAAAGCTAATACTTCAGCTTTCATAAGCTCTTTTTTTAATGCCAATGCAATACAACCGCTCCCTGTCCCGATATCGAGTATTTTCAAAGATTGATTTTGATTCTCTTTACAAATCAGATCAACCAACTCTTCTGTTTCGGGACGTGGAATGAGAACAGCTGGATTAACGCTAATCGATAAACCGTAAAACCAGGCTTTCCCGGTGATATATTGTACAGGTACTTGCTGTATTAATTTTTCTACATCGTTATTCAATCGGTGAGATTCTTCAGAAGTGAGGTTAATTATGCTATTAGCAATAATGTGCCGTTTTTCTATTTGATAGCCTTCACTCAAAAGGTAATGGACAATACTTTTGGCTTCCCTTGCATCATAAAGATGGGTAATTTGGTTATAAATATCATTAAAAAGTTTACTGGTCTTTATTTCAACTAAATTTTTCATCAATTTTGTCTTGAGGCAGTGGCAAAAATAATGATTTCAGTTAAGTATTAACGGTACATTATGGAGGATAAATTATATATGCTTCGTGCAATGGAACTGGCTAAACTTGGATTAGGGAGTGTGAGTCCCAATCCCATGGTAGGTTGCGTAATTGTTCACGGAAATCAAATCATCGGGGAAGGATGGCATCAGAAGTATGGTGGCCCGCATGCAGAAGTAATGGCTATTGGACAGGTAAAAAATAAAGCTTTGTTGCCTGAAAGTACCGTGTTTGTTTCTCTGGAGCCATGTGCTCATTTTGGTAAAACACCGCCATGTGCAGATCTTTTGGTAAATCACCGCGTGAAAAAAGTGGTAATCAGTAATAAAGATATCAACCCTTTGGTTGCAGGCAGTGGCATTCAAAAACTAAGAAATGCCGGTATACAAGTGCAGGAAGACTTTTTATTGAATGAAGGAGAAGAGGTAAACAAACGTTTTTTTACTTTTTTTAAAAATAAGAGACCGTATATTATTTTAAAATGGGCTCAGACAGCAGACGGTTTTATTGCCAGGGAAAACTATGATTCTAAATGGATTAGTAGCCCGTTATCCAGAAAGTTGGTACATAAATGGAGAAGCGAAGAAGATGCCATCATGATAGGGACAAATACAGCAAAATATGATAATCCGATGCTGAATGTGAGGGATTGGTCAGGCAAAAACCCAGTGAGAATCGTTATGGATAGGCATTTGAAACTCGCTGAAAACTTGCATGTATTTGATCGTGACCAAATGACCATCGTATATAACCTTATGACTGATAGTAAGGATAAGAACTTGGAATATGTTAAACTTTCTCCCAACCATTTTTGGGAAAATATTTTTTCCGACCTACACCAAAGAAAAATTCAATCGGTTATAGTAGAAGGAGGTGCTACTATTTTGAAAGAATTAATAGAAGGCGGAATGTGGGATGAGGCAAGGGTGTTTGTATCTCAAACTATTTTTGGGAAGGGCATTGTAGCCCCGTTTATCAAGGGTATTGAAAGATTAGAAACTACTATTACCGGTGATAAACTTTATATATACCAAAGAAACAACTAAAAGCATGGCAGAAGAATTAATAGTTTCGAAAACAAGGGATAAAGCAGAAAAGTATCAGTCTTTGATACCGCAGATAAAAGCTTTGTTGGATGGAGAAGATGACCTGATTGCCAATTTATCCAACATGTCTGCGGCTTTGAAACAAACATTTCAGTTTTTTTGGGTGGGTTTTTATTTAAATAAAAATAATCAATTGGTATTAGGGCCATTTCAAGGGCCGATAGCTTGTACAAGGATTCCGTATGGAAAAGGGGTATGTGGAACGGCATTTCAGAGAAAAGAGACCATCATTGTGCCGGATGTAGATCAATTCCCGGGGCATATTGCCTGTAGTTCATTGTCAAAGTCGGAAATAGTAGTTCCATTGCTCATAAATGATGTTGTGGTATTGGTTTTGGATGTCGATAGCGATCAGCTCAATGCGTTTGATGAAACAGATAAGAAATTCTTGATTATAATTTTGCAGGAATTGGTAAAGCATTTTTAATAGGTAAAAGTAACTATATGGACCTGAGATTAAACTCTGAATACAATACTTTAAAGGCAGTAATGATGCACCGGCCAGGGATCGAAATAGACCGGCTTTCCCCTTACAATCATAAGGATTATCTGTTTGAAGATGTCCCTTATTTAGATGAAATGCAGGCAGAGCATGATGAGTTCAGATTATTAATCAAGGAAGCAACAGGAGCAAAAATTTACCGGCTGCATGAACTCCTCACTGATGTGCTTTTTGATAAACAATTACTTTTTGAATCTGTAAAAACAGCCTTGACATTCACTAATTTGCAACACAAAGCTGAAGATATTGCTTGCCGATTGTCACCTGCAGAATGTGGTGGTGCATTGATAGAAGGATTAAGGGTATATGAGGTGAAGTGCAAATTTCCTTCTGGTTATTTCAATGCCCTTTCGGAACGGGACTACCTGATGCTTCCCAATCCCAATTTTTTATTTATGAGAGACCCTGCCGCTGTAGTTCATAATGGTGTGATTTCCAGCAGAATGAAATTCGCGGGAAGAAAAGGGGAACCTTACGCATTGAAGATCATTCTTGAAAATCATCCACTCTTTAAAGATACTTACAGGAAGATTTATCCTTTGCAAGATGATGGCATTAACACGCCCGCTATCGAAGGTGGGGATGTGATTGTCTTGTCTAAAAATTCATTGGCAATCGGTTATACCGAACGAACTGATATTGAAGCGATTAGGGCAGTAGCCAATGAGGTATTGAAAGACCCGGAAGTGGAAAGGGTTTACCAGGTTCACTTGCCAAAACTAAGAAATTGCATGCACCTCGATACTGTATTTACCATAATTGATGAAAATTTGATAGTGGCATATCCTGGTGCCATGGAAAAGGAGTTGACCACAATCATTTACCACAAGGAGGGAATGGATGATTCGGGGAATCCTTTGGTAGGTAGAGAAGAGGTGTCTGATTCATTTTTAAATGTTTTGAAAGGAGAAATACCTTATCTTGAAGTAATTGAGACAGGAGGGGGGCATCCTGAATATGGGCCGAGAGAGCAATATTATGACGGTGCAAATGTATTCGCCATTAGCCCCCGAAGGGTGGTTTCATATAATAGAAACAAACATACTAACAGAGCTTTAAAAGAAGCGGGGGTAGAGGTTTTGGAGATTCGTTCATCTGAACTCTCCAGAGGGTTAGGAGGCCCCAGGTGTATGACCATGCCCCTGGAAAGACAACGATATTGATCAACGAAGGAATTCATGAAAGCTGAAGGTATAACTACCGATCCATCTTGTACTTTTTGCCAAATTCTATTAGGGAAGTTACCCTGCTATCAAGTATTTGAGGATGAACATACTTTTGCATTTCTCGACACTAAACCGTTGTTCGCTGGACATGTGTTGGTAATACCTAAAATCCATATTCAAACACTCCCTGACTTGCCTGATTATTTGATCCAGCCTTTCTTTCAAATAATAAAAAAAATTTCTATTGCTGTCCCAAAGGCTTTTGGAGCGCAGGGAAGTTTTGTCGCCAACAACAATATAGTAAGTCAGAGTGTCCCTCATTTACATGTTCATGTTGTACCCCGTACGAAAGGCGACGGTTTAAAAGGATTTTTCTGGCCACGGCAAAGTGGTTTGCAACAAGCATCATTTGCAAAAGCTCAACAATTATTGAAAGAGGAAATCCTGAAACTTTAATAATAAAGATCTTGGTGATCGTGAGAAGAATTTATTTTGTTCCTTCTCGATATATTAATATAAAATAGAGAGAACAATACCAATCCCAGCATTCCGGGCAATGCGGTTACATACCATAAATTTACATATTGCGACTGAACAAGACTTGCAAATCCAATAATTGTGATGATGAGTGAAAATAAAATGCTGGACAAAACAATAAGTTTTAAAAATCCATATCTTGTACGATTGATGTAAAAATAGTCAAGGCTACTCAAAATGCCTATTACCGCACCATATAGGCCAATAATGACACCTAAAATCATAGCAGTTTTTAAAAAAATATCTGAATCCATTAATTTTTGTTGATCTATCTTAAATGTATTACAATGATAGGGAATTATTTATTTAAATAGAAGCAAAATATAATAATAATTATAAATAATATAACTAAATAAATATAACGATCTGAGTGTCAGCGAGTTTGAATTGCAAATAAAGGGTTTGGTCTAAAGGGATAATTGTTTCATCTTCATTTTTAGTGGGTTGGTCGAAATAACAGGCATTGTTTTGGTTAATTACAGAACATTCTTACAAAAGAAATCAAAAAATATTACATGAATTGTTAATAATTTATATCTGCAGATAATAAAAAAAAATAAGTTCTAATTTTACACTTATTCCATAATACCAAAATACTTATTTATCTGTTTACAAAATAGTGATAAGATATTAGTCTATGAAGCATATCTACAGGAATTGCATTAAAAGGTTTTATTTAGTAAAAAAATGAGTCAAAAAATTGATATAGAAAACAAATGGAATTTCTATTTCGAGCAATTAAAAAGCTTCAGGGAAGAGAATGGTCATTGCGATGTGCCATATGACAGTACTATTCATAAAGAGCTTGTGAAATGGATCAAAATTCAAAGGAAAGCCAAGCATAAATTATCCTCTAACCATCGCGACGAACTTCTAAATATTGGATTTGATTTTACAGATGCCTCCCAGGAATGGAACAAGAAATTTGAAAACTTGTCTCTTTTTGCCAGGAAATTCGGCCATCCTTATGTACCATCTCATGATCCGGAATACACAGAGCTGCATGAATGGACACTTCTGCAAGTTAAAAACAAAGACTTCCTCAACTACCACCAAAAACAAAAGTTGGAATACCTTGGACTTAGATGGGATTTATGCGACATCCGCGATTGGAAATGGCAGGAAATGTATGATCAACTTAAAGCATATTATTCTCAACATGGACATAGCAGGGTGCCCCAAAAATGGGATGAAAACCCAAAATTGAGCAATTGGATTATTGTTCAACGGCGAAGGTATATAGACAATAAAATGAGATTAGATAGGAAGAAGAAACTTGATGAGCTTCATTTTGTATGGGATTTTAAAGAAGTATATGATGATCAATGGGAAGAAAAATATTTAATCCTTTTGGATTTTGTGAAAACAAATGGTCATTGTAAAGTCCCGTTAACCTATCATGACCAGAAGCTTGCAGGATGGGTAGACAGACAGCGGACCATGAAAAGCAAAGGAAAGCTATCAGCAGAAAGGTGTCAAAATCTTGATGAATTGGGTTTTATTTGGGATTGTACAGAATTGCAAGAAAAGCAATGGGAAGAACGGTTCGAACAACTTGTGGCGTATAAACAGACTTATCAGGATTGTATGGTGCCCATAAACTGGAAAAGAAATAAACAACTAGGCATCTGGGTGGGCTCTCAGCGATCATTGGAAAAAAACAATAAGTTGGATGCGGATAAAAAAGCTCGTTTACAAGAGCTGGGATTTGTATGGCATGGTCAAGCCTTGATTATCCAACAAAAAAAGTATGATAAAATCTGGGAGAAAAATTATCACCGTTTGGTGAAATATAAACAGGCCAATGGAAAATTACAGGTTTCATTGAAAATTGATCGTAGTTTACAACGATGGACATGCGACCAGCGAAAAAAATGGATAGATGGAAAACTTGATAAAGATAAAAAGGAGAAATTGAGCAAAATAGGCTTTCCATGGGATCTGAATGAAAGTTATTGGATAAATAAATATCAAGAACTGATAGCTTATAAAAAGGAATTTGGTCACACCCGGGTTCCTTGGAGATGGGATAAGAACCCTCAGCTAGGTCAGTGGGTATCGAGAACCCGCTCGAATAAATATACACTCTCGAACGAACAAATTGTGCTTCTCAAAAAAATAGATTTTGATTGGAAGACAACAAAAAAAACCATTACTCCATGGACAATCATGTATCAGAACCTGGTCAATTTTAAAAATTCATATGGCCATACCCGGGTTCCGGTAAATTGGAGTAAAAATAAAAAATTGGGCAAATGGATCTCACGAATCAGGTCTGAACAAAACAGGCTGAACCCAGAAAGAAAAAAACTGTTGGAAGAATTAAATTTTGATTGGGAGAAAAAGCGAGGGAGGTTTAAATTGGATCATTTTCGATTAAAATCAGCATAAAATCTTCAAAAATAGCGTGTAAAGTCATCAATTGAAGAAATGAAATATTTATTTGGATAATTCGTTTAACATTTATGGGATTTCTTTGTTATATTAGTGGTGTGATAATCTTAAGATAAGAAGGCCCTAAAAAACTTAATTACCAAGAACTATAATCCCTAAAAAATGAAGAAACAGGTGAAGTTAAATTTTTCAGTTGATGAAGCAAAGATCATTTTTGATGCATTGAGTTCACATAGATATAAAATTTCAAACAAAAAAGATACCCTTATAGAAGATTTTCAACCTGTTAATGGAGAACAGGAAGATGTTCAACAATTTATGAATGAACGTATGCTTGCTATTGAATCTGAAATAGCAAAAACTGATCAGATTTTTGAAAAGATTGGTCATTTTGTAAAAGAATAAATATTTCGTTTTATAGAAAGCTTCAACAACTCTTCCATAAGGAATAGGAGAGTTGTTGAATCACTAATTAGTAATTATTTCTTTAATGCCGCTTTTGAGAAAATATAATCAGGGATCTCCTGGTCAAATTGTATTTTGGTAATTTTAAACTCTGTCCCATCGCCTCCTTTCAACATGTCTTTATAGATCATTGTGGTGGGAAACCATCTTCCCTGAATATTCTGAACATCTTTCAGTTCCAATTTCTTTAATAATTGTCCACTTTTGGCGTAAAGTTCCTGTTGTAAAGGCACAAATCTGTTTTTATCTACCCATATCTTCTGACTGTGATATGCTATATCAGTTACCTTTGCGGTAAGTTCCAATACCCAGACCTCCCGTTCCTGAAAGTTTTCTTCCTTTAAAATAGCCGCATCATACATATCTGATAATTTTCGGTCTTCCATCATATCCTCATAAGATAGGTCTGATCCCATCACAGACTGCCTCAGCATATGTCCGGAAATCTGGATCGTACGATCAGTAGATGGCGAATAAATCCAGAGTTGGTTTTCCAGTTTCAACATTTTTGTTCCTCGTTCACTGGCAGGAGAAAGGTATTCTGTAAATGATTTGATAGTACCCACTGACCAACTTTTAGATGTAACCGTACGATCATTTCGTCGGCCATGAATGGTCATGGTCGATTCGATTACCCTGTTCTCTGACGACATGTTCTGATCAATTTTTTCCAAAATAGCACTAGCCTCCTGACCAAAACCTTCAGCAACAAATAGACAACTTAATATAATGATGAGAATGGAATAACGTCCGTACACAATAATTGATTTATTAAAATTTTTCATATCTTTTTTCCTCTTTAATGCTGTGAAACAATTGGTTTATACCTCCAATTCTTTAAACAAATTTGCTGTTTGTCGCCGATATATACCTATTCCTGATAAGGCATTACCCAATACCATAGAGAACAGTCCCGGAACAAATCCAATATAAAAGGCGGCAGGGGTGATGGAGGCTTTTATCACTGATGGCATCATCATAGTAGCATTTTGCATGGTTCCACTCACATCAATTCCTACTTCCTGCAAATAATAGGCAATACCTATGCCAATACTTGTACCAATGATAGATCCTATTGTCCCTATCAATATTGCTTCGTATATCAAAGTAGTATATATATGCTTTTTATCTTCACCCAATGCAAGTCGCAAACCAAATTCACTATAACGCCTTAAACCTCCCAATAATCCTGAATTCCATAATACAATGGACATGGCGAACACAAAAATAAAAATCATGGTTTTGCTGATCATACCGGAGTAATCCATCAGTTCTGCCATTTGCGACTGATCACGCAATCTCGACATGACAGGTGCGAATTCATCCTCATTGAAACCAGGATAATCGTTATTGGCATTTTGCATATAATGGGTGACTACACTCGTAGCTTCGTCATTATCGTACGGACCTGATTTTGAAAATCCTAATATTTCACTGGCAGCGTCTTCCATCATGAGTGCTTGTTGGGCATCATTTATATCTATGATAATAGAGCCCCTATCTAATGCAGTAGTTCCAAATCGAATGGTGCCTGTTACAATGAAGTTTTCGAAAGCCATACTGCCATCCATAGTTGATCCAAAAAAAGTGAATTCATCACCAGGTTGAATGTCAAAAGATTCTGCAAAATCATTGGTAATTAATGCTTCTCCTGATTTTGTTGGTAATTGACCTTGAACAAGTGATTCTTCAATGTTAAAACGGGCAACTTCTTTCGAACCTGCTGTTAGCAAATCAATGGCCCATCCTGTTACCGGTCCTTGTGCACGGGTTTCTCCTGTCTCATCCGGAAAATCAATCAGACCACCCAGTTTGATTCTTTCCACCCATTCAAATTGGGGATAGTTATTGTTCAGATGGTTTAATAACGAATCGACCCCTAACAGTGCAAGTTCATTGGTGGCATGATCAGCATCTTCAGCGTGAACCCGGGTCATCACTTTTATATGACCAGTGTTAAATCTGGCATTGAGTTCAATGGATTCACCAATTACACCCGTTATCCAGGTGTGTAACAGGACAGTAAGTGCTACACCAATACTGATTATGATAATGGGGAGTAAGCTTCTGCTTTTGTCTTTCAGTATACCTGTGAATAAAAACCTGATCATTGTATTTTTCCTTTAATTGCGTCCGTAGGTTTCATTTTTGATATTCTTCTGGCCGGGAAATAGCTGACTATGGTGGCAGAGATGATCACCAGCAAGGTGGTGGTCGTGAGCATTCCCAAACTATAAGCAGGTATAATTTTTTCTGAAATGGCCACACCTGCATCATCAGCATACTCAGGCATTGGAATACCGGCATTTTGCAAATACAATAAAAGAGGGATACCATATATGGCACCCACCAATAGGGCAAGTAGGCTATGCGCCCCTCCTTCTACTGTAAAAATTTTAACCACTTGCAGGCGGGTCATGCCAAGTGCAATATAGGTGCCTATCTCTTTTTGGCGGCGGAAAATACTTAGTACTTGTGTATCAAATATAGCCAATAAAGCTATCGCAAGTAGTAATCCTGAAATAATCATGCTACTTCCTTTTTTTTGTTGCATGATCATATCAAATTCTTGTAACAGGGTTTTTTGCGAAACAAACTCCCAAAAGCCAATGTCTTCTTTGCTGAAAGTTTCGCTTGCTACCAAATAGGTAGCTTCATTGGCCATCCCGGTCATTTGCTGAAGGTTTTTTAAAGCAATCCACAGCTGACCATTATCAATTGTAGGCACATTACTATCAAAAATTTCTGTTATGGTAATTTCCCGTGCATCAAAAGTGCCATTTTTATCACGCCACCGGATCAGTAATTGATCACCTTGTTTCAAACGGAGAGATTTTGCCATTCTTTTACCTACCATTGCACCTATTTCGTCTGATGGTGAGTTGAGGTATTGTGTTGGCAATTCGAGAATTTTTTGATTTGGTTCAATTCCTTTTAACTGGAGGTTAATCATCCGCCCTTCAGTGTAGGCCACCGCCTGGGTGATCAGTATGGGAGTCAACCGGTCGTTTTCTACAAGTGTATGGATTTCCGGAGAAATGACGGCGTGAGCATCCTGAAGACTAAACGGGTCATACCGGTCATACTCCGGATGCCATAATTGGCCATGTCCGATTTCCCAATTTTGTGTATCCATCTTTGCCTGTAAATTCCAACCATCAAGCATACCATTGTAAAATACAATGATTACAAAAGCAAAAGACAGAACTGCCACGTTCAGCCAGGTCCTGAGTCCTGCACCCATCAGGTTTTTAATTGCTAATTTTAGAGAAAGCATGATTTAAGGTGTTAGTTTGTTGCCAATTACCATTTGTTCATCTTTTACCACTTTACCATCTTCAAGCGAAACTATTCGGTCTAAATACTGCATCACTTTTTCATCATGAGTGGCAAAAATGAATGTAGTGTTCAACTCCTGGTTGAGCTCTTTCATGGTCTGTACGATGTGATGTGAGTTTTTAGCATCCAGATTAGCCGATGGCTCATCAGCCAATACAATTTCAGGACGTTTTACCATTGCCCTTGCGATGGATACCCGCTGACTTTCCCCTCCGGATAACTGTCCGGGTTTTGATTTAGCTTTATCTGTCAACCCCACCCATTCTAAAGCTTCCCATACAGCTTTTTTTCGTTCTTCTGTGGTTTTCTGTTGGAGCAACAATGCGAATTCCACATTCTCAAATACGGTATAGACCGGGAGCAAATTGTACGACTGAAAAATAAACCCAATATGTAGGTTCCGCAGTTTAGCGGCCTGTTTATGTGTCAGTGTAGAAATTGATTGCCCCATGACATGAGCTTCACCCTCTGTAGGCACATCCAATGACCCAATGATATTGAGCAGGGTAGTTTTACCTGATCCGCTGGGACCTATTAACCCGGTAAATTCACCCTTTCCAAAGGACAGATCAATTTTTTCCAAAGCAGTAAATTCCCCTTGACCAACAGGAAATTTCTTGGTGAGGTTTTTAATTGTAATAATAGGAGTAGTGTTCATCGTTTTAGTTTTTAATGATTCCATACCAACATGACCTGAATCCCTTTTCCTCCATAAGAATTGCCCGACGATTCCTGTAGGGGTATCTGATAATTTTCAGGATTCCAATAAGCCATGAGATATAACGAAAGGTTTTTGATGTCTTTTTTCCAATTTACAAATTTGTATAGCGAGGCACCAGACCAGTCAAAATATACAATTGCGTTTATATTGCTGAATAATCCCAAAGGGTAGTTCCCTGATAATCCTGTAAATGTGATCGGATTGTCGAAAGATGAAGGTTTTTCAGTATAAGATACCCACAATTGTTCAGCAATTACATTTAAGCCATTTCCTACATTAAAGGTATAATCCAATCCGGTATTTAATAATTTCTGATGGTTGTACATGTCCACATTTTTGGATTTAAAGATCCAAGCACCTTCTATCCATAAGCCCACACCGAGATCCCATTTCGCATCTATTCCTACTCTGTTTTCAGCAATATCAGAGGTTAACCTGTCAGGATCAGTCATTCTGAAATGATAGGAAAGCGCAGCTTCTCCTTTATTTACAGGCACCTGTATTCTTCCACCAATCTCTGGGAATTTTTGACTGGTGTTGCTGGTTTCCCAGGTTTTTGGCTCTTCATTGCCATAAAGAACCCAGAGCCAAACGTTGGTATTGTTTAAAAAATAGTATCTGCCTAGTAATCCCCACACCCCATCTGTTAATTGTAATGGATCCCGCGGGTCAACCTGATCAAACCACATGAGAGGGCGTAACATAGCAGCTGATCCGAAATTGATTTTTTGAAGTCCCAACCTGATTTCCAATTGTCGGGTTGAATATCGCCCCCAAAATCTGTAGGGTTTTATTTTTCCTGAATGAGTCAAAGAGTCGAATGGATGAAAGGCCAGGTTTCCGAAAATATTAGCTGATATTTCGAAATCCAGTAGTTGGTTATTTTCCTGTTGTAGCTGAAAATCGATTTGTGGAAGGTATCTTCCCCCCAGCCATACAGGCAGATCAGCACTTTCTTTTAAATTCATCCATCCTGATATTTGTCCGGAATAGATCAGCGTATCCTGTGCAAGCGAGCTATGAAGAATGATAACTTGTATACTTATGAAAGTGAAGATCAAAATTCTCATCCTATTGAATTTTAATGAATAAGTTATTCATGTGGCAATATCCCGTAAGTAATCATATTGGTCATTTCCAGTATAAGATCCTGAGGAGAACGGTATAATTGCAACAGGTTCTTATCAGAGGTCAGATCAATCATTTTTTGAGATAGCATAAAAAGAAACTCTGGTTTAAAGTCCTTTCGAAATAAACCTTTTTCTTGGGCTATTTTAAAAACCTTAATTACCGTTTGCCATGCCAGAGCGGTTTTTTCTTCAATATACGAGCTAAGCCCTAATTCCGGATTGTTATAGAAGTCCTGTAGAAAATCAACGCTGATATCATTGGTGCCTTCCGCCTTCATTAAAATCATCTTTTTGATTTTTTCAGTAGCGGTAGTCTTTTCTTCCATAATCATTTTAAAATCCGCAACGCCTTGATCAATTACCTGATCAACAACCAGCTTCGCTAATTCTATTTTATTTTGAAAATACCTATAGTAGGTCACTTTGCTGACACCGGCTTTTTTACAGATTTCTTCTATGGTCACTTTTTTGAAGCCATGCTTCCAGAATAGCTCTTTTCCGGTAGCCAGCAATTGTACGTACTTTTTATTATTGGCAATAGCATTATTCATAAATGAAATTAATTAATAATAAAGTTACGAAAAAGGTTTAAATATACAAATAAAGTAAATAAATATTATGATCGTATTTTATATATTATCGTAATGTTAAGTCATGTACGGATTCATTAATGTTTAAATAATTATAGATTAATATTCCCATAAACTTCACCACCTACCTTTGTATCATCATTTAGAGAGCAAAGGATATGGTTAAAATTCAGGTGTTGCAAATCGCCTGTCATCAATTTTTAAGGTTAAAGGCAATAAAAATTTCTTCTACTTTTTTAACAGAGGGTTCACTTTCGCAAATAGCTCTTATATCCCCAATCCCAGTCGAAATCCAATTTAAACCATGAAAAGAAATTTTAAATACAACATTAATTATACACATATGAAAAATATCTTATTAAAGTCTGTTATATTGTTTATTACCGGGGCATTTCTGTGGTCATGTTCCGGTTCATCTGATGGAAAATCCCAAAATGAGCTTTCTGGTACGATAAGTATCGATGGCTCAAGTACAGTATATCCTATTACAGAAGCTGTTGCAGAAGAGTTCAGGGCAGAATTTCCCCGGGTAAACATTACTGTGGGAGTATCCGGTACTGGTGGTGGCTTCAACAAATTTGGTCGTGGGGAATCTGATATTTCAAATGCATCAAGACCCATAAAGGAACAGGAAATTGCTTTATGTGAGTCTAATAATATTACTTATGTGCAGCTAAAAATTGCTTTTGACGGCCTTGCTGTGGTAGCTAATCCAGAAAATGATTGGTTGGAATCCATTACCGTTGAAGAATTGAGAAAAATTTGGGAACCTGCAGCCCAGAATGTGGTCAAAAGGTGGAATCAAATCAGACCTGAATGGCCAAATGAAGAAATTCGTTTGTACGGCCCGGGTGTAGCATCTGGCACCTATGATTACTTTACCGAAGCTATTGTTGGTAAAAGTGGTTCCAGCAGGGGCGACTTTACTGCCAGCGAAGATGATAATGTGTTGGTACAGGGTATTGCAGGAGATAAATATGGATTAGGTTTTTTTGGTTTGGCATATTTTGAAGAAAATCAAAATAAACTGAAACTAGTAGCAGTTGATGGTGGCCAGGGAGCTGTATTGCCAAGTTTGGAAACAGTAAGTAATAATTCTTATACACCATTATCCCGACCAATGTTTATTTATGTCAATAGTACTGCAATAGAACGTTCGGAAGTGATTGAATTTGTTCGGTTTTATTTGGATAATACAGGGGAGTTGACAAAAGAAGTAGGTTATGTGCCTTTACCCGAATCAGAATATGAAGCTGAGAAGCAAAAGCTGGAAACTTTTATAAGTGAGAATGGTAAGGTAAGCTAATTACAAGTTTAGGGCATGATAAGGATCAGGACTAAAGAGTTTATTATTGAAAAATTCTTGCTGTTAAGTGCTATTATTACCATAATGACCACTGCGGGGATTGTGTTAGTACTTGCTGTGGAAGCCTTTAATTTCTTTTCAGAAGTGTCCATAGTGGAATTCCTGACTTCCACTGAATGGACACCTTTATTTACCAATAAGAACTATGGTATTCTAGCCTTGGTTTCAGGCACTATTCTCACTTCAGCGATTGCAATTCTCGTTGCATTGCCTGTCGGACTTTCAATCGCCATTTATTTAAGTGAATATGCACCAAAAACACTTCGGGAATACGTGAAACCAGCATTGGAGTTATTGGCAGCAGTTCCTACTGTAGTTTATGGGTTTTTTGCACTTACGGTAGTCACCCCATTTCTTCAACAGTTTATCCCCTCTTTGGCAGGGTTTAATTCTCTTTCAGCTGGATTCGTAATGGGGATCATGATCATCCCGATTGTTTCTTCATTAAGTGAAGATGCTTTGAGGGCGGTTCCGCGATCTCTTAAAGAAGGCTCTTTTGCAATGGGAGGCACGCGTTTGCAGACTGCCTTGATGGTGTCTGTTCCGGCAGCGTCATCAGGTATTGTAGTGTCCATTATACTTGCCATATCCAGAGCTATCGGTGAAACCATGATTGTGGCCATTGCGGCAGGTCAGCATCCCCGATTTACCTTTAATCCACTGATCCCGGTGGAAACCCTTACTGCCTATATTGTTCAGGTTAGTTTGGGGGATGTACCCCACGATTCCATAGAATATCGTACCATTTTTGCAGCAGGGATTACGCTTTTTGTTTTCACCTTCACATTAAATACCATTAGTCACTGGATTAAAAATAAATACCGGGAAAAATATGAATAGTATTGTAATAAACAGGTTTAAAGACAAAACATTTTTAGTCTGGGCTATTTTTAGTACGCTGATCGGATTGATCCTTTTGATGATATTTATTGGTGACATTCTTCAGCAAGGTTTGTCACGGATCAGTTTTGATTTCATTACTTCTTTGCCCTCACGGTTTCCTGAAAAAGCTGGAATTTTTACAGCTATGATGGGAACGATCTGGATCATGATACTGACGGCATTAATTTCCTTCCCGATTGGTGTTTCTGCCGGAATATATTTGGAAGAGTATGCCAAGCAGGGAAAACTTTCAAAGATCCTGGAAATCAATGTATCCAATTTGGCAGGTGTGCCCTCTATTATTTATGGTTTGTTGGGTTTGGAGCTTTTTGTGAGAATGTTCAAAATGGGGAGTTCGGTGTTGGCGGGTAGTCTTACACTTTCATTGTTAATTCTTCCTATTATAATAGTAGCAACACGCGAAAGCATTCGGGCAGTGCCCCACTCGATTAAAGACGCTTCATTCGCATTGGGGGCTAGCAAGTGGCAAACCATTTACCATCAAGTATTACCTGCTTCATTTGGGGGTATTCTCACGGGGGTGATCCTGGCTTTGTCACGTGCAGTGGGTGAGGCAGCACCATTAATTGTAATAGGTGCCCTGGCTTATGTGCCATTTGCACCTTCCAGTCCGAATGATCAGTTTTCGGTTTTACCGATACAAATTTTTAACTGGATTTCGAGACCACAACAGGGTTTTATAACTAATGCAGCTGCTGCAATCATCATTTTGCTGGTCATAACATTTGCTTTGAACGGAATAGCCATTTACCTGAGGCACAGATGGCAAAAAAGAATAAAGTGGTAATAGCCCTATAAATTATAACAGATGAGCCATTCAAAAAATAATAAATTTTGGCATGAGGGATCAAAGAAAGAAAAAAAGAAAAGGACTATGGTAAATAATGCTTTAATTCAAGTTCCCGAGGTTGACGGGAATAGCAATTCTACACCTTTTGAAATACATAGGAACAATCCATTGAAGGTAGTAACAAAAAATGTGGATGTATTTTATGGAACCTTTCAGGCATTAAAGCAAGTGAATTTGGATATCAATCCATATTCTGTCACCGCCCTGATTGGCCCTTCGGGTTGTGGTAAATCGACCTACCTCCGTTTGTTTAACCGGATGAACGATTATATAGATGGCTTTAAAATTGAGGGTGAAGTATTAATAGATGGTAAGGATATTTATCGGGAAAAAATACAATTGGAAAAACTGAGAAAATATGTGGGGATGGTATTTCAAAAACCCAATCCATTTCCGAAATCCATCTTTGATAATGTGGCTTATGGATTAAAAATTCAGGGTATAACAGACAAAAATTTTATTCAGGAAAGGGTGGAAAAATCCCTAAAGCAGGTAGTGCTATGGGATGAAGTGAAAGACCATCTGAAGAAAAATGCTTTGGCATTATCAGGAGGCCAGCAACAGCGACTATGTATCGCCCGCACACTGGCTATTGAACCTGAGGTGATCCTTATGGATGAACCAACTTCAGCCCTTGATCCTATTTCAACAGGTAAAATTGAGGAATTGATTTTTGAATTGAAGAATGACTATACCATTATCATTGTTACGCATAATATGCAACAGGCAGGAAGAGTAAGTGATCGGACAGCTTTCTTTTATCTTGGTGAGCTGATTGAGGAAGGCCCTACCAATGAAATATTTACCAATCCGAAGAATAAAAGGACGGAAAATTATATTACGGGAAGGTTTGGATAAAATCCTAAAGACTTAAAAATTGCATGGAAAAAATTTATATTTGATAGAAAATAGCACCGAATGATTCCATTAGAATATGAGTTGAGCAGGTTAAGAGGCCTTTATCAGGAAATGTTTGATTTGGTAAGGGCTCAAATCGCTTTAACCAAAGATGCATTGGTAAACAATCATCACATTACAGCCTGTGAAGTGATGAAAAAAGAAACCAGGGTCAACTTTTACGAAACCACTATTGATAAAGAATGCGAAGATTTTTTAGCACTCCACCGTCCGGTAGCAAGTGACCTGCGATTTACTATTGCCATTATAAAAATGTCCGGAAATCTTGAAAGGATAGGTGATCATGCCTACCGTGTATGCAGTTTTATGTGTGATGAACAAATGGAGCTGAATGATAAGATCATCACGCAGGTTAAATTGGCCGATCTTTTCAATGAAATTGACCAGATGATGCTTAATATACAGGAAGCATTTAGTAAGAAAGATGTTAAAACAGCCCAGAAAGTTTTTAAACAGGACAAACTAATTGATAAGGTAAATAAAAAGATCCCTAAGATCATTGAGAAGTATTTAAAAAAGAACAAACAGGAATCCGTTAGCAATCTGATTCTTGTGTCCAGGGCTGTTGGGAAACTGGAACGAACAGGTGATCTTATTAAAAATATTGCTGAAGAGATTGTCTTTTACCTTGAATCTGACGTGATCAAACACCGAAAAAAGAATAAAAAAATCCGGAAGAGATTTAATGTGGTGGAATAATATGCTATTACACCTTATGTAGATTATTAGATTTCCGCACATAACTAACTCTCTATTCTCAGACTATTTTTTTTCTCATTGTTTTTCTGATTCGTGATAAATGTTTTATTCTTGTTCAGATAAGCAAGATTTTGAAAAACAATACACTGATCGATAGCTTAAGCAAAACTATGCACAGCTTAATAGAAGTAAAATAGTTATGATATATATATATAGAAAATTAATTCTCGCAGTAGGGATTTCTTTAATTTTTTTAGTGACAATTGGCATTGATAATTATACAAATTGGAGATTTATTGCTAGCCTAATCGGATTCATAGGTTTTGCTATCTTAGCCTGGTTTGATTATAGAATTAGAAAAGTAAGATCTAGAAAATAGTCCTAATTAAATATGCTTTTGTAGAGTTTTATTCTTTTAAGAAATAGATGACGCATTGAATTAAAAAAATGACATTTAACGTGAGAAATTCCACTGTCCGAAGACCGATACGAATTTTTCATGAGAGGTCTAAATTTTTCAAGTTTGGAATTGTTAGATTTAGAGGACAATTGTAATTTTTCACAGACATAGTGTTTTGTCCCGTCATAGTTGAGGCTCGAGGGCGAGCACAAATTTGAGAAAACACAATAACTATTATTCCATCAGATCAAATTTCAGAACCTTCTTGTATTTTCTTGTTCTTGCCTGTAAAGATTAGGATAACTATCCCAGCTATTACCAATGGAATACTTAGCCATTGCCCCATATTTAAGGCCATGTCTGCTTCGAATTCCACCTGTGGCATTTTATAGAACTCGTAAATAAACCGTAATCCAAATAATACCACCAAGAAGATCCCGAAAATCCTTCCGTCCGGCAAGGTACGATAACTTTTTCTCCAATATAAAAACAATACGATGAACAAAATCAAACTGGAAATGGACTCATATAATTGGGAGGGATGACGAGGAATACCAGATACTAAAATGTTAGCGACATAATGGCCTTTTTGTTGGACAAGGTTATAATGCAGTTCTTCAGGTACTTCAATATGACTTGAGGAATAATTATCATTATCAATGATTACCGGAACTTGTTCTTCAATAAATCTTCTAATGATTTGTTCGTTGCTATAATCGCCACGTACAAATGTTAACGCCATTCCCACTGGATTTTCTATGTTTTGGGGAAGAGTATCGGCAGTTGGTTTATAAAAACTGATATCTTCAATCACATTGCTTCTTTCCAGGCGGTTCTCGTCGTCCCAACCAAATACTACTCCATAATCACTATTGGTAGCTGTGCCTATAATCTCCGAATTTAAGAAATTGCCCAATCTTATTAAGCAACCCGCCAGTGCCACCACTATCACGATTCTGTCAATTACCCAAAAAAAGGATTGGTTTTCCCTTTTCTGTTTTCTGGATTCGATTCCCTTAAAAGATATATTGATATAATAATTACTATAGAGAAGGATTGCGATAATGATTCCAAAAGCGGCTCCATGACTTGCCAAGCCACCTTCCCATATTTTAAGGATACTCAAAGGATTGGAGAGATAATCCATGGGCTGATAAAAAAGTACATGGCCTAAGCGGGCACCTATTATGGTAGCTATTACCATATAAATGGTAAGTGACTCCACATCTTTTTCAGGTTTTCCTTCCGTTTTATAAATATAATATATGATTTGTTGTCCGATGATAAAACCCAGGGCAAAGAGGACACCATACCAGCGGATGGTTAAAAAACCAAGATTGAAAATATCGGGATTGGGGGACCAGATAATATAATTTAGAACAGACATATCGATCATAATTTGTATGCGAAATTACTAAAAAAATTGTTGAGGTTATCCATTTCAACATTCCATATTGGAATGAAAGATTTAAAAATCCCTATCTGGAAGCTATACAATATTCAAAATGGCACATGATTTTTCAGCAGCATCTTGTTCGGCCCTCTTTTTACTGTATCCAGCTCCTTTCCCCACAGGTTCATTGTCTACGATTACTTGTGCAACAAATTCCTTGTGATGGTTATATCCTTTTACCTCCAGGATTTCAAATTTCACTTCCTTGTTTTCTCGATGGGCCCATTCTATGATCTTGCTTTTATAGTTAAAATCATTTTTTACCAATAGATCAATATCATAGTGAGGGGTTAGTAATTTTTTAATGATAAACCACTTGCAGAAAGAATACCCACGGTCGAGATAAACGGCACCTACCAAAGCTTCAAGGGTGTCACCCAACAAAGATTTATAGGCAAGGGCATGACGGCGATTATCATTGTACGAGACGATCTGGCCTATTCCAATTTTTTTTGCCAGGTTGTTCAGGCTTTCCCTGTTCACAATTCGTGCTCTTATTTCTGTTAAAAAACCTTCTGATTTATAAGGATATTTTTTGAAAAGGTATTCTGCAGTTACCAATCCTAAGACAGCATCGCCCAAATATTCCAACCTGTCGTTTGATTCTTTATAACCTTTATCAGCCTTTGCAATGGAACTATGTATAATGGAAAGCTTATACAATGAAAGGTTAAAAGGCTTACTGCCCACAATTCTTTCGATTGCCGCAATAAGCCTTTTATCTTCTGTAGAATATATTTTGAATAATGATATTAGCTTCTTGATTAGAAGGCGCACTATTCTTCAAATTTTCTGAACAATACAGATGTATTATGTCCACCAAATCCAAAAGTATTACTTTGAGCTATTTTCACTATTCTCTTCTGAGCCTTATTAAATGTGAAATTCAGCTTGCTGTCGATCCTTTCATCATCATTAAAATGATTAATGGTAGGTGGAACAATGTCATGTTTTACCGCTAAAATGGCAGCAATAGCTTCAACTGCTCCTGCAGCACCCAAAAGATGGCCTGTCATGGATTTTGTCGAACTGATGTTTAATTTGTATGCGTGTTCTCCAAACAACCTGACAATTGCCTGTGACTCGCTAATATCACCCAACGGGGTTGAAGTGCCATGAACATTGATATAATCAACAGCTTCTGGATCCAAATTAGCATCAGCCAAAGCGTTGCGCATAACATTAAAAGCTCCTTCACCTTCCGGATGAGGGGCAGTAATATGATAAGCATCCGCTGACATGCCTCCACCGATCATTTCAGCATAAATTTTGGCACCGCGTGCTATGGCATGATCATATTCTTCCAATATAATTGCACCGGCACCTTCGCCAAGTACAAATCCATCCCTGTCTTTATCAAAAGGTCTGGAAGCGGTTTCCGGTGAATCATTTCTTTCTGATAAAGCCCTCATGGCATTAAAACCACCAATACCAGCATCAATTACAGCCATTTCAGAACCGCCGGTAATTACAATATTGGTTTTACCAAGCCGGATATAATTAAATGCGTCTATTATTGCATTGGTAGCCGAAGCACATGCAGATACAGTTACAAAATTGGGCCCTTTAAAACCATATTTTATAGACAAATGACCAGCTGTAATATCAGCAATCATTTTAGGTATAAAAAATGGATTAAAACGCGGTGTTCCGTCACCTGTTGCAAATGATGCTATTTCTTCTTGAAATGTTTTGATGCCTCCGATGCCTGAGCCCCATATCACCCCAGCCATTTCTTTGTTAATGGCTTCCAGATCCAAACCACTGTCAATTATAGCTTCTTCAGCTACAACTAATGCATATTGGGTAAAAGGATCCAGTTTCCGGGCTTCCTTTCTATCTATAAAATTTGTTGGATCGAAGTTTTTTACTTCGCAAGCAAATTTTGTCTTATGCTTTTCAGTGTTGAATTTGGTGATAGGAGCTGCCCCGCTTACCCCTTCAACTAATGCTTTCCAATAATCGGAAGTATTGTTGCCGATAGGGGTAAGCGAACCTAGCCCTGTTACAACTACTCTTTTTAAATTCATAAATGAATTAGGAGTGGATTGTTAATTTACTTTTTAATGTTTTCTTCAAGATAAGCTATCGCTTGACCTACAGTGGAAATGTTTTCAGCCTGATCGTCAGGAATTGATATATTGAATTCCTTTTCGAACTCCATGATAAGTTCTACTGTATCTAAGGAATCAGCGCCCAGGTCATTAGTAAAACTTGCTTCCGGAGTTACTTCTGACTCCTCTACTCCTAACTTATCAATGATGATACTTTTGACTTTTTGTGCAATCTCAGACATCTTTTTTAATTAATTTTGTTTAAAATATTTTGCAAAGAAATACATTAAATACATTAATGTCAACCATTTTTATTTAATCTTGTATGTATTGAAATAATGCATTTTAAATGGTGTGCAAAGATTATAAATTTTTCATTAACATTCTCACAAATAGTTACTTTTTATGAAAAAAACACGTCTGACAGCCGATTATTATTATAATTTTACTTTGTTGGGGTTGTCAAGTGTGGCTAAGGAATACAAATTGGCCTGGTCATTGAATCAAGTTCTTCAGATCAACCTTGTTAAACAGGACGATATAAAAATTGAATTTTTGAATAAAAACATATTAGTTATTTCCAATTTCTTGTACCAATCTGAAAATGCCATTATTCGTTTTTTAAACAATAAATCATTTGATCAAGGTGATGAAAGTCTATTTCTGATCCCTGAATTGCGGAATTTTGATTTTCTGATACAGATTATTGATGATGCGGACACTTTTGATATAAAGGAAATTATCCCCAAAATTTCTGCACTTAATGTGGTCAGTTTTGTTACGGAGATAGATACGGATAAACTAAAATCAAAAGAAAATCTAATTTTTGATTAAGCTCATGAGTTTAGTTATTGAAGTTTGTAGAGGTACCGTTTGATTTTTTTAGTGGGTGTTTTTTCAAACTCTTCGGGGTATATTCTAATTTGGCTCAATTGGCTAAAATTGGGCAATTCCTTGTTTACTTCTGCTTTAATTTCATCCATTTTTTTGGTCAGGTCTTCTTCCTCGATTTTGCTTTCATCCATATTTTCAATATCCGGATAAACCAGGGCAATCAATTTGCCTTCATTTTCCAAGACCACCGACTCTTGAATCAATGGCATTACATTTAATCTGGCTTCTATATCTTCAGGATAAATATTCTGTCCACTAGGTCCTAATATCATATTTTTGCACCTGCCTTTGATAAAGATAAACCCATCCTCGTCAATTATGCCCAGATCACCCGTATGCAACCAACCCTCTTTGTCAATTGCTTCCTGTGTGGCTTCAGGGTTTTTGTAATAACCCTTCATTACATTTTCACCCCGCACAAGTATTTCCCCAATTTCTGGATTCACTTCATCCGTTTTTATCCTGACTTCCAGATAATTAATTGGCCTGCCTACCGAATGTTTTTTTATTTCATTCCATGGTGCATAGCTAATCAAGGGGCCACATTCAGTCATGCCATATCCAACGGTAAACGGGAACCCACATTTTTTAAGAAAATCTTCAACCTCCGGATTTAAGGCTGCACCACCTATGATCACTGTGATAAAGTTGCCCCCGAATAGATCAACAAGTTTTTTCTTGATTTTATTAATGATCAGATTCTTTACACCTGGTATTTTTACAGCGACCTGCATGGTTGGTTTTTCTAGAGCCGGTTTTATTTTATTTTTAAATATTTTTTCAATCAATAAAGGCACTAGAAATATTAGCCGGGGTTTAACTTCTTCGAAGGCTTTGAGCAGGACCTGTGGTGTAGGGAGTTTATTCAGAAAAGTAACATGACATCCAATGGATACAGGAAATAAAAATTCAAAAGCACAAGCATAGGAATGTGCCAGAGGTAGAAAAGATAAAACACGATCCCCCGCTTTTAAAGGCATGTTGTTTTGCGCATAGATGATATTTGCTGAAAGGGAATTATGGCTAAGCATTACCCCCTTTGAAAAACCAGTAGTGCCTGAGGTATACACAATGCAAGCAATGCTATCAGGATGAATATCCGGTAATGAAAACCTGTCAGGTCCTGCCTGTGAAAATTTATTGGTTAACGAAATTTGGAGCTTTGCAAGTTTTGCCGGTAAATCTACATTGGAGTAATGCTGAAGACTCCCATCACCAAGGGAAAAAATGGCGTTCATGTGCGCCATTTTAGCTATTTCCAGATTTTCTAGTACGCTATCAGCAGAGAACAATAACTTGGCATCGGAATGCGTAACAATATGATGAATGTTTTCAGGACTAAAGTCTGATAGTATCGGTACCGCGATTGCTCCATAGGTAATTACAGATAAATATATCTCTGCCCAGGAAGCACTATTTTTCCCAACTACGGCTATTTTATCACCGGGTTTGATGTCAATTTCTTTGAATACGCCATGCCAGATTAATAATTTCCTTCCCAATGCAGCATAAGAAATGGGTTGCCCTCCAAGATCGGATAATGCAGGTTGATCCCAGTTTTTTACAACTGACTTTTCAATTTCATTGACAATCCGTTCTTCTAACATGGCATGTACCTAACTTCTTTTGCAATAAACACATTTCCCGACAAAAAGTCTGTTTTGGTAGTAGATTTTACCAAAAACCTTATTTTAAGGCATGTACAACAAGTCCGCTTCTGAGCTTAGGTTCAAACCATGTGGTTTTAGGAGGCATTATTTTGCCATTGTCGGAGATATTGATTAATTGGCTCATGGTAACAGGAAATAATGCAAATGCTACTTTCATTTCACCCGAATCCACCCTTTTCTGAAGCTCACCCAAACCTCTTATACCACCTACAAAATCAATCCGTTTGTCTGTTCTCAAATCATGGATGCCTAATATTGGAGAAAGTATTTTTTCATAGAGAATGGTTACATCCAGAATGCCAATAGGATCATTGTCATTATAGGTGCCTGGTTTTGCTTTCAAAGAATACCAATTCCCATTAAGGTACATACCGAAGTTATGCAGGGAACCTGGTTTGTATAACTCATTTTTCTTTTCTACTTCAAAATCCTTTTGCAAGGTCCGCACAAAATCCTCTTCACTTAGACCGTTCAAATCTTTAACCACCCTGTTGTAGTCGATAATTTTCAATTGGTCATCAGGAAAATGCACAGCCATAAAATAGTTGTATTCTTCATCACCAGAAGCTTGTTTGTTTGCTTCCCTGAGTTCTTTCCCCACAAGTGCAGCTGCTGCAGTTCTGTGATGGCCGTCTGCTACATAAATAGATGGTATTTGATCGAATTCAGCAATTATCAGTTGAATGATTTCAATTTCTTTAACTACCCAAAGTCGGTGAATAATGCCGTCGTCTGACGTGAAGTCATATTCCGGGGCTTTTATGGTAATTTGATTTACCAACTTATCCAATTCTTCTCTGGCAGGATAGGAGAAAAATACCGGTTCAGCATTAATTTCCGATACGCGAATATGATTTTTCCTGTCTTCTTCTTTATCAGGTCTGGTTAGTTCGTGTTTTTTTATTATTTCATTGAGATAATCATCTACTGATGCACAAGCCACTATGCCTGTTTGCGTATGACTGCCCATCGTCAATTGGTACACATACAAATAGTCATCAGGATCCTGAAAAAAAACATGGTCATCAAGAAGCTTGCTGAAGTTGTCTTTGCCTTTTTGATATACCTCAGGTGCATAATGGTCCACATCTTCAGGAAGGTCAATTTCAGGCTTTACTACATGCAAGAACGACAATTTATTGCCTTCTGCTTCTTTGCGTGCTTCATCACTATCCAGTACATCATATGGCCGGGAAGCTACAGCCTTTACAAATTCTTTATTGGGACGAATGCCCCTGAATGCTTTAATTTTAGCCACTGCCAGATCATTTTGTTTATAATGGCAAAAATAAGGTAAAAGTTGTACCTAAACCAAGTTTACTGCTTACCTTTATATGGCCTCCAAGCTTTTGAAGTGTACTTCGCACAATGTATAAACCCAACCCTGAACCAGTTTTCAGCTGACTGGCCCGATAAAACATGTTAAAAATCTTTTCCACTGCTTCTTCAGGTATTCCTGCACCATTATCGGCAAAGGCAATTTCAATGCCCCCACTTACATCGGTAGAGCTAATGACGATATTTCCAACTGTATCCGGTTTTTTATATTTAATGGCATTTTCAATCAAATTTTGAAAGATGGAATATAAATGTTTCCGGTCGCTTATCAGTTCTTGGCTATGTTTGAAATTGGTTGTTATATCCACTTCTTCAAAACCATCCAGATATTTCAGGTTTTGAATGACATCATTCGTGATTTGATGCAGATCTACCAGTTTCCACTCGAATTCACCTTGTTTAATCTTATTGATATTCAATAAATCACTAATTATTTCCTCGAGTCTTTCCGAACTTTGTTTGATCATCTTGAGGTACTCGAGTGCTGTAGCATCCTTTACTTCGCTTATAGCTATTTTCGACAATGCCGCAATAGAAGTGGCAGGTCCTTTCAGGTTGTGTGCCGATTTATACATGATCGACTCCAGATCCAATTGGTCTTCATTCAAATAGTTTCTTTTTTCCTCTTTATCATCAATCATCTTTTTTTCTTTTTCGGCAGTATTTTCAAATGTTGCCAGAATATTTACAATCTCATTATTGGCATTAAAAATTGGAAAGAGTTGATGTTTTACTCTTATCTTTGATTTCCCCTGCTTAATTGTAGTTACTCCGGTTATTTTGTCCTGCTTTTCCATACAATTACCAATATCTATACATACTTGAGCAAGTACAGGAATATTAAAAACATTTAAGTGTACTAAAGGAGTATTATTAAGATTTAATAAATTAACGAAGTGTTGATTCTGCTTAATAATATCACCGTTTTCGTTAATTGTAATTATGCCTAATTGTGAATCGTCATATTTTCTTTCAAACCTGCTGTCTGAAAAACTCTCATTTAGCATTCGTTCCATCGGGATGGGTTTACTTAATATTTTCAGTTTTGATCACTAAAAAATTTATGAATTTCTATATATCAGTTTGAGTTAGGTTTAAGGTCCAAAAAGATTATAAATGCGATACTATAAATATAAAAAATTTACTTTAAAAATTAATGAAGAATCGTAATTAATTGAATTACAGCTCTGTAGTTCTGGAAAATAATCAATCGGCTACTTCTTGTCGTGGTTTGTTAATAAATTAGTGTTTGCAGAAATGAGATATTTCAGACAGCTAAAAAAAGTGGAGAATATCGGATTCGAACCGATGACCTCCACGCTGCCAGCGTGGCGCTCTAGCCAACTGAGCTAATCCCCCTTTTTGGACTGCAAATATATTTAAATTCTTACGAAGTCAAAATGGTCGGACTGCTTTTACGTATATTCTTCGATAATAATCGGAAAAAACATTATTTTCTATTACACCCAAAGATGACGAAGCATGAATAAACTGCACATCATTTTTGCCATTTACCTCAGTCACAAGGCCTACATGAGTGATTTTTCGCTTATTTTTACTGGCTGCAAAAAACACCAGATCGCCAGGTTGCAGATCATAAATACTTACCGGACTGCCAGCTTTCACCTGTTCACCTGTAGTACGGGGAAATTCTATTCCCGCGACTTTAAATGAATTATAAATCAAGCCCGAACAATCCATACCCGACCTGCTTGTGCCTCCCCACCGATATGGGGTGCCAATGTATGATCTGGCTGTAGTAATAATTATATCTGTGGATGAGCCGGTAGCTGCTTTCTTTTTTGAACTACCACAAGCAGTTAAAAATAAAACTGCAATAAATGTAAAAATTGTACCTGATAGAGTATAGTAAGTGTTTATACGTGTCAAAATATATCTAATTTTAAGCCTGATAGAATCTCAAAAACAATTATAGGAAATCTTCCCTAACTTTACTACGTTCTAAATAGCAATTTATGATAAAATGTTATGTGTGGGATTACCGGCTTATACGCATTTAATGAACTTGGCAGATTTAATTTGATAAATTTGGCTAAAGCCACAGCGTGTTTATCAAAACGTGGCCCCGATGATCAGGGGATGTATCTTGATCATCATGTAGGATTGGGGCATCGGCGATTATCGATCATCGATTTGTCTGATCATGCCAAACAGCCCATGGCTGAAGAAAGCGGTAGGTATACCCTGGTTTTTAATGGTGAAATATACAATTTCCAGGCTTTACGACAGCAATTGCAACAGGCAGGATTTAATTTCAAATCTACATCTGATACAGAGGTACTGCTAAATATGTATATTTGGAAGGGGTCAGAGTGTTTAAACCTTTTGAATGGTTTTTTTAGTTTTGCCATTTATGATAGAGCTGAAGATTCTTTATTTTTAGCCAGGGACAGGTTTGGTGTAAAACCCCTTTTTTATTTTCTGGATGAGGATAAAATTATTTTTGCTTCTGAGTTAAAATCTATATTTGCTTACGGCATTCCCAAAGAACTTGACCATTCTTCTATATTTCAATATTTTCAACTTAATTATATTCCTGCACCTTTTTCTATTTTAAAAAATCTAAAGAAACTAATGCCCGGGACTTTTCTTTTTGTTAAAGACAAGCAGGTAAAAGTGAAAAAATACTATCAGATACCTTATTCACCCCTCCATCTCAATCCTGAAGGTTTGAATTATGAACAACAGCAGAAGAAATTTCATGACCTATTAGAACAAGCTGTACATGACAGGTTGATTGCTGATGTGCCGTTAGGGGCATTTTTAAGTGGCGGAATCGATTCATCTGTAATTGTGGCACTGGCATCGCAACACACTAAAGGGTTAAATACCTTTTCCATTGGTTATAAAGATGAGCCGTACTTCGATGAAACAGCTTATGCGTCTTTGGTAGCCAAACATTTTGATACTTCTCATACGGTCTTTAGTTTATCCAATCAAGACATGTATCAGCATTTATTTGATATTCTTGATTATCTGGACGAACCTTTTGCTGACTCATCAGCTATTCCCACTTACGTTCTGAGTATGCATACGCGAAAAACTGCCACTGTGGCATTATCAGGAGATGGTGCTGATGAGCTGTTATCTGGGTATCAAAAACATGCGGCAGCGTTTAGGGCAATGGAAGACAATTCTTATAATAAAATTCTCAAAGGACTGGCACCTGTTTGGAAAATGCTCCCTCAATCTAGAAATAATTTTATTTTCAATAAATTCAGGCAACTTGACAGATATGCCAGTGGATTAAAACTTTCTTCACAGGAAAGGTATTGGCAATGGGCTACTTTTATGAATAATGCCGATGTAGTGGATCTTTTAAGCGATTCAGTTCTTGAAGGATTGGATTTTGATGGTGTGGAAAAAAGGCAAAACCGCTACACTAACCATCTGACTGATCATGATTTCAACAATATTTTATTGGCTGATATGCAGTTGGTGCTTCCCAACGATATGTTGGTAAAGGTGGATCTGATGTCGATGGCCAATGGTCTGGAGGTGAGGTCCCCGTTTTTAGACTATCGGTTGGTGGAGTTTGTGTTTAGTCTTCCGGTAAGCTCAAAGATCAATACAACCATGCGGAAAAGAATATTACAAGATACTTTCAGGGAAATTCTGCCACCACAATTATACCGAAGGCCCAAAAAGGGTTTTGAAGTCCCTTTATTAAAATGGTTTAGAACGGATCTGAAGAATTTGATATTTGATGATTTATTGAATGATGAATTCATACAATCCCAGCAGATTTTTAATCCTGGTTATATAAAATCTCTTCAAAAAAGGTTGTTTTCTGTAAATCCCGGAGATGTTCATGCTCAACTTTGGGCATTAGTAGTGTTTCAATGGTGGTGGAAAAAGTACTTTAACGGTTGAAACCATGATAAATCGCGATGATTTGATGAATAAATTCAGCGGTGAGTTATTTACAGACAAAACCACTCGATCTTTGTATGCCACTGATGCATCTGCATACAGGCAACTACCATTAGCTGTGGCAATCCCGCGAACTGACAATGATATTAAAGCCCTTGTAAATTATGCTAATCAAAATAAACTTTCATTAATACCCCGCACAGCTGGCACTTCATTGGCTGGTCAGGTAGTGGGAGGGGGGATCATTGTAGATGTGAGCAAACACTTTAATAAAATCCTTGAAGTAAATGTGGAAGAAAAATGGGTGAGGGTACGACCTGGAGTAGTAAGGGATGAACTGAATTTGTATCTTAAGCAATATGATTTATATTTTGGCCCTGAAACATCAACTTCCAACAGGGCCATGGTAGGAGGGATGGTGGGCAATAATTCCTGTGGCTCTAATTCCCTGGTCTATGGCAGCACTCGGGATCATTTGATTTCTCTTAAGGTCATTCTTAGTGATGGATCAGAAGCTGAATTTGGCCCTGTAGATCAAAAATCGTTTTCAGATAAGATAAACCTGAACAATCTGGAAGGAGAAATCTATAGAAAATGTTATGATTTATTATCCAACATAGATCACCGGAAAGAAATAACCGCTCACTATCCAAAAAAATCCATCACCCGAAGGAATACCGGTTATGCGCTCGACCTCTTAATGGATGCCGAACCCTTTGGATCATCACCAATGCCATTTAACTTTTGTAAACTACTGGCAGGATCTGAAGGTACGCTTGCATTTACAACTGAAATTAAATTAAGACTATCCCCCCTTCCTTTACCTCATCGAAGATTGATCTGTGCCCATTTTGATTCTATTCAGGAAGCCTTGAGAGCCAATTTGGTGGCCTTAACTTATCATCCCGAAGCAAGTGAACTGATAGATCAATACATTATTCAAAGTGCCCGATCCAATATTGAGCAACAGCGGAACAGTTTTTTTATTGAGGGGAATCCAGCTGCGATCCTGGTCATCGAACTTGCCCGAAACAGCGATGAAGAAGTAATTAGGGATACAGAAAATTTGGTGAATGATTTGAAAGCCAATAAGATGGGGTTTCATTTTCCGGTTCTGAAAAGTGAAGATGCTGGAAAAGTTTGGAACCTTAGGAAAGCAGGATTGGGATTATTGGCAAATATTCCAGGTGATGAAAAGCCTGTACCGGTAGTAGAAGATACAGCAGTAGATGTTGAGGATTTGCCTGCCTATATCAAAGAATTTAATCAGATACTTGATAAATATGGTTTACATAGCGTGCATTATGCTCATGCCGGTTCAGGTGAATTGCATTTAAGGCCTATCATTAATTTAAAAAGTCACGAAGGCAATCATCTTTTCAGAACAATTTTATCGGATGTGGCCGGTTTGGTCAAAAAATATGGAGGTTCACTTAGTGGAGAACATGGAGATGGCAGATTACGAGGAGAATTTATCCGGTTTATGATCGGTGATAAAAACTATGAACTATTGCGGCAGGTAAAGGAGATCTGGGATCCCAATCACATATTTAATCCCAATAAAATAGTGGATACACCTCCCATGAATGAAAGTTTGCGTTATGCACCTGGCCAAGTTACTCCTGATTATACAACTGTATTTGATTTTAGTGGTAATGGAGGAATTGTACGTGCTGCGGAACAATGCAATGGGTCGGGTGATTGCAGAAAAACCGCATTGATAGGAGGGACGATGTGCCCCAGCTATATGGCTACCCGAAATGAAAAAGATACCACGAGGGCGAGGGCCAATATTTTAAGGGAGGTATTGGGGAATCCAAACCAGAAACAGCCTTTCAACAGCCCGGAAGCCCTTGAAATTTTGGAGTTGTGCATCTCATGCAAAGGATGCAAAAGCGAATGCCCTTCAAATGTGGATATGGCCAGATTAAAAACCGAATTTTTACATCAATATTACCAATACCATCCCAGGCCACCCCGTGATTGGTTATTTGCCCATATTCATAAGTTGAACAGGTTTGCGAATGTAGTTCCAGTTTTTTTTAATACTTTCGTTAGCAATAAGATCACATCAACCATTTTAAAGTCTTCTATGGGAATGTCCTTACAAAGAAGCATACCCATAATAGCCCGTCAGTCAGTAAGATCCTGGTATAAAAAGAATCGTAGTAATCTGGAAGTCAAAGCTTTAGCTGCTGGAAATAAAGGGAAGGTGTATTTCTTTTGTGATGAATTTACCAATGAAGGGAAAAGTGATGCTGAAGCAGGCATTAAAGCAATGAAGTTATTAGCTGCATTAGGTTATCATGTAGAGGTGCCCAAACACGATATTAGTGGAAGGGCATTATTGTCAAAAGGTTTTCTTACAAAAGCACGCAAGGCAGCCATTAGGAATATTCATCAACTTAAGGGGATTATAAACAAAACTTCACCATTGGTAGGTTTGGAACCTTCGGCTATTCTTACTTTCAGGGATGAATATCCTGATTTGGCAGGAAATGACCTGAAAAAGACAGCACAGAATATTTCAGCTAATGTTTTCCTGCTTGATGAATTTTTAGCTTCAGAAGTTAAAAAAGGTAATGTGTCGGCTGATCAATTTGATAAAAAAGACCGACAAATTGCATTGCATGCTCATTGTCACCAAAAAGCTTTAAGCTCGGTTTCATCTACAATTGAGATATTATCATTGCCAGCTGGAAATCGTGTATCTGTAATTCCATCCGGATGTTGTGGTATGGCAGGTTCATTTGGATATGAAAAGGAACATTTCGATATTTCTATGCAAATCGGAGAACTCGTATTATTTCCGGCAATCAGGAAATTGAGCACGGATACTATAATAGCAGCAAATGGTACCAGTTGCCGACATCAGATTTTGGATGGTGTTGACCGGAAAGGCTTTCATCCCGTGGAAATTTTATTTGATGCATTGAAGGAAGAATACAAATGGTAATTCTTTTTCCTGAAAGTAGATTTAACTTGACATTTATCATTTCAAAGGAGATAATAACTCCTCATATTTGCCATAATGAAATTACATCCATTTGAAAAGGAATGGGCTTCTAAGCCTTATAATGCTTTTCCGGTTTGGTTTAAAAAAAAATACGGCGAAAGGTACCAGAAAATATCTATCGATGCGGGTTTTACTTGTCCCAACCGTGATGGAAAGGTGGCGGAGGGTGGATGCACTTATTGCAATAACCAAAGTTTCACCCCTTCCTATTGTATTACACAGGATCAATTATATCAGCAGATCTCGGAAGGAATAGTATTTTTTTCAAAACGTTATCGACGAGCTTCCAAATTTCTGGCCTACCTTCAATCTTATTCCAATACCTATAAATCTCTTCCCGATTTAAAATTCATTTATGAGCAGTTGCTGTCTCACCCCAACATCCACGGATTGGTAATTGCCACGCGTCCGGATTGTATTGATGAACATTTAGTGGATTATTTAGAAGAACTGGCTAAGGAAGTGATGATATTTTTGGAAATCGGAATAGAATCTTGTTATAATGGCACATTAAAAAGGGTGAACCGCGGACATACTTTTGAACAAACACAATCAGCACTGAAGTTGGTGCAGGGGCGTGGTATTAATATTACAGGTCATTTATTATTTGGATTGCCGGGCGAATCTCATGAAATGATGTTGGATCAGGCGAATATTATTTCTGAGTTACCATTGGATAGCTTAAAATTTCACCAGTTGCAAATCATAAAAGGGACTAAGATGGCTAAACAATACCTTGCAAGTCCTGAATTTTTTGATTTATTTACATTAGAGGGATATTTGGAATTCATAATATCATTCTTAGAGAAGCTTAACCCAGCTATCACTATACAGCGTTTTTTTAATGAAACACCTCCGCGGTACAGATTAGCTCCTGATTGGGGATTGGTGAGAAGTGATGTGCTGACAGCTGAATTGGAAAAAAAGATGATAGAAAATGGCACATGGCAAGGACGAAGTTACAACAAAAGGCATAACCTCTTGGTTACGCCCTTTCTCAAATTACTCTAAGATATACTCAAGTTCTGCTGGCAATTGTATGTTAAAATTTCCCACTACCTTAATGATGAAATTTTCCATTAACGTCTCGCTTTTACTACATTAACAATTTATTAAATTTTATGTTTGCTCAAATATTGAACATTGTTAAAAACATAATCGAAAACGTGATGTTCTATTTTCAATGAGCAGTTTCTAATTTATTGGCATTTTTTTTGGACTGTATGTAAAGATTTTTTTATTTTTTAAGATAACTAAAATGATTAACAAACTTTTATTGATTGATGACGATGAATTGACTTCTTATCTGGTAAAAAAACTTATAGGAAGTGTTGGGAATGTGAAAGAGATAGTCATAAAAGAAAACGGACTTGAAGGGCTCGAATATTTAGCTGAATTAAAAGCACATAATAGCGTATTTCCTGAGGTTATTTTGGTAGATATAGATATGCCTATCATGAATGGGTTTGAATTCGTAGAAGCATATGAAAACCAATACGTCAATAATGGTGGTACGCGTTTGATTATGATTACCAGTTCGAAAAGACAGCTGGATTTTGATAAATGTTTGAGCTATTCTTCTGTATTAAATTGTATCTATAAACCATTGACAAGGGAAAAGATAGCAGCAATTTTGAGTAATTCACTCGATTATGCTCAAATGAAACAAGCTTAGGTGAAAAGAATAAGAGGAAAAATTAAAAGGAACACTGAAATAAGCCGATTTAAAAAAATTCAATATTCAGTTAAAAATTGTTCCCTTAACCTTCATTTAATTGTGTGATAATTCCATAATGTTCAAAAACAATGCCAAGACCAAATTGCCTAGTGGAGGCAAATTTGGGGCATACCTTCCCTGCACAGTGTGGAAAAAATTACTCATCTTCCCAAGAATTTGTCCAAATCCTCCCCATCCGCAATATACAACATTTGCAAATAGAATGACCGTATGAGAAATCTCCGGATCTTATCTTCTCCTTTATTTTTAGTAAATATAATTATATTTATATTGAAATTAAGGGCTGATTGGGTGAGAGATTATAAAAATTATCTATTTCCAACATTTATATGTTCATTAATGCCCCACAAAGTGTATAATAAAACAAGTTGAAAAACAAAAATCCTGAATATATAGTTAATTAGAATATTTTTAATGTAAGTATTCTTATATCCTGATTTTTTGATATAAATATTTATATCACTTATAGGTGTGCAGTGAATTTAATTTTTTATGGTGAAAGAGACTAAAAAAAAGCAAATAAATGCATTGATTGGAATAGGTGCTTCTGCTGGAGGCTTGGACCCGCTTTTGCAATTAGTTGCGCAATTACCCGAACAGATCGATCAAGCATGCATAATTGTAGCACAACATATGAGTCCCAATTATGAGAGTAAGCTGGTAGATTTAATCCAAAGGAAAACAAAACTTCAGGTTAAAGAAGCCGAAAACGGTATTTTACTTTCACCCAATCAAATCTTTGTAGCTCCTCCGAATTATAATATTGAAATAGTCAACCAATCCATATATTTAAGTCAGTCGAATGAAATTGGTCCCAAACCTTCAGTTAATATGTTATTTGAGACGATGGCAAAAAATACCCAGGTTGCTCAAAAAATTGGGATAATTTTATCGGGTACAGGGAATGATGGAACAAAAGGCTTAGAAGCAATAAAAAAATCCGGGGGAATTGCCATTGCGCAGGACCCAACCTCTTCAAAATATGATGGTATGCCAGGATCTGCTATTGATCAAGGACATGTTCATTTGGTAATGGTTCCCGAGCAGATTGGACAAAAATTACCTGAAATGCTGTCGCCGTCATTTAATATCGAAAATATTGATAGTAAATTGGTGGAACAGAACGAAAACTATAGTGAAATCGATCGCATTATCAGGGCACTAAGCACCCGGATGGGTATTAACTTCAATGGGTATAAAACGTCCACATTATATAGAAGGATAGAAAAGAGGATGAGTGATGGACATTTTAGATCAATTAAAGCATATTTGGAGCATATCAAGAATCAGCCGGAAGAACTTGATGTGTTATTTCAGAATGTTTTGATTGGTGTCACGCAATTCTTCAGAGACACCGAGACATTTGAAGAAACGAGAAATTTATTAAGGGGCTTGATAAAACAAAGCAATAATCCTATCCGGATATGGGTCCCCGGATGTGCTACAGGGGAAGAAGCTTATTCCATAGCCATTATGATTCATCAGCTGATCAATTCGGATTTTTCAAAGATCAGCATACAGATATTCGCAACTGACATCGATGAAAATGCACTGCAGGTTGCCCGTAGGGGTGTTTATACTGCTTCTGCAGTACAAAATATTCCTGAAGAATTGCTAACCAGATATTTTGATAAAGTAGAGGGTGGATATGAACTGACCAAAGTGATCAGAAAGATGGTGTTGTTTTCTAGGCACGACCTCAGCTCTAACCCGCCTTTCTTACGAATTAGCCTGATCAGTTGCCGTAATTTATTAATATATTTTGATCACGATCTCCAAAATCATGTTATCCCAATGTTCCATTACTCCTTAACCCCGGGAGGATATTTGGTGCTTGGTAAAAGTGAAACAATTGGGGAATTTAATAATCTTTTCACCACAATTGATCAAAAAAACAAAATTTATCAAAAGAAGGAAACTTCACAACAGTATTTAAAACTACCATACCTGAAACTTTCAGTTTCGTCTAAATCAAGGGGAAAACATTTGAAAAAACAGGTAGAAAACATCTCTGTTCATGATATGGTGAAGGAAACATTCTACCAGTCGTTTGAACATCCATATATTGTGATTGATGAAAATATGGAAATGGTAGAAGTGACTGGAAATGTAAGCCATGTCATTAGCATCAGGCCCGGACCGGTGAGTGCCAATGTGCTGAAACTCATCGATAAAAATTTGCAAATAGAACTGAGAGCAGTTGTTTCACATTGTTTCAGAACAGGTGAGACAGCAAAAGGAAATATCCGCAGGATAAAAACCGGAGAATCGGAAGTGATGTTGATCCGTATTATTGCACGCCCATTGTTGTTCAGTAAATCCGGGAACCCGCTTTACATGGTGATTTTTGAGAAGATTGAAACAGATAATAATATTATCAAAATCAATGAGAATATTGGCGACAACGAGAATTCCCGCATCATAGAGCTGGAACATGAATTATCAGCTACCAAAGAACACATGAATACCCTGATTGAAGAGCTGGAGACATTTAATGAAGAACTTCAGGCAACAAACGAAGAACTTCAATCTTCCAACGAAGAACTTCAAGCATCAAATGAGGAATTGGAAACTTCAAACGAGGAACTTCAATCTACCAATGAAGAGCTGGAAATTGCATACAATGAACTCAGAACAGCGTCAAATGAGATAGAAAGGCAAAACGAAGTGATCAGGCAAAATGAAAATAATCTTCGTACGGTGTTTAACAATACATTACAAGGATTTTTGCTGGTAGATAAAAGATATAACATTATTACATTTAACAAAACAGCAGAAGACATTTATCTGAATGCTTATGGTAAAAAAATCACAATAGGTGATAGTTTTATTGATTTGATTGCACCAGAAGAGTTGGAAGATTTCTACAAAAACTTTCAGTTGGCATTAAAAGGCAGATTGGTGTCAGATAAAATCCTGATTAAACAATCCAGCCGGGAAGATATCTGGCTGAATTACAATTATTCTCCAGTTACTGATGGGGTTAGTCAGCAAAATATTGACCATATTCTTATAAGTTTCATTGACTATTCCAAACATAATTTATTGATTGATCAGCGGGATAAATTGATGCAGGAATTGCAGGAAAGAAATGAGGAACTTAAAAAAGCCAATCAGAATCTTGACAATTTTGTGCATATTATCGCACATGATTTACGTTCACCATTGGGAAATATGAAAATGGTGGCTCATCAGTTCGAAGATGCTTCTATTGACGAGGTAAAAGAATTGGTGCCCATTTTACATAAATGTGTCGACCGGTTGGATAATACCATCAACGGACTAGTAAAAATAATAGAGATAGAAGGTGCACAGAAGATAGTAGAAAGCAGCATCGATCTGGAGGAATTGATCACTGATGTAAAGTATGAACTACGGGGTGCAATAAATGAAAATAAAGCGGTCATCAAAGTGCATAATATAGAAGGCAAACGCATCAATTATGTCAGGGCTTTTCTTACCAGTATTTTCTATAATCTGTTGAGCAATTCTATCAAATACAGTAAATCAAATGAAATTCCGGAAATCAATATTGAAATTCAGCCTGTCAAGTTAGGTTATCAAGTGAATTTTTCTGATAATGGAATTGGTATTGATATGGAGAAGTATGGAGAAAGGCTCTTTACACCGTTTAAAAGAATTGCTAAGAATGGCAAAATGGGATTGGGGGTTGGCCTTCATATGATCAAAAATATGATCGAAAAAAATGGGGGAAAGATTGAAGTAGAAAGTGAAGTGGGAAAAGGCACAACCTTCAGGATCTTCCTGAAAGAATACCACGACTAACATGATCTATTATAAAATTTGTTTTGCCTATTTTTTAAAAATGAAATAAACTGCCAGGATCAAGAAAATAAACCCAATTATGTGATTCCATCGAAAAGTTTCATTCTTGAAAAATAATACTGAAAAAACCACAAAAACCGACAGGGTAATCACCTCCTGGATCACCTTCAATTCTACCAGAGAAAAAGGACCTCCGTTTTCCCTGAATCCTATCCTGTTTGCAGGCACCTGAAAGCAGTATTCGAAGAATGCAACCCCCCAGCTGATCATAATGATGGAAAATAAGCCCAGGCTGGAAAACCAGTTCATTTCTTTAAATTTCAAATGACCGTACCAGGCAATTGTCATAAAAGAATTGGAAAGCAGCAGCAGTAAAATGTTTTCATGGTATCGAATGAGCAAAATTTAGATCTGGAGATTTTTTTTGGCGCAAAATTAGAATTTAGAATACAATTATTATTATGGGTGACAATAATTAGTTCGTAGCTGGAGGTTAGTTCGTAGCTGGTAGCTTATAGTTCATAGTAAAATTGGGGAGGTGGGGCTTTAGTTCATAGCTCGTAGGTCTTAGCTCATAGCAAAATTGGTAAGATGGAAATTTGAGGGCACGCACAATAGTTCCTTTCCTTAGTTGATTTCTCTTTCCCCTTTGAGCTGATTAAAACTAAATAATATCAGAAACTATCAACTATGAACTTTCCTCAATTATTCATTACTAATTATTAATTATTGATTATTGATTTTTCCCTCCGCCCTCCGCCCTCTACTCCCTTGCTCCTTTTTCCTTGCTCCTTGTTCCTTTTTCTATTTTCCTTTTTCCTCAAATTATTCTCTCTTCATCCAAAAAAGGTTTAAAAACCAATAAATAATTACTAATTACCAATTATCAATTATCTTTGGGGCTTCAAAAAAAGAATGGTTAAACTTTATCAACATCAACATACCTATGAACAATACGATTGTAAACAAGGCTGCTGATAATATCCGCATCCTCTCTGCCGCAATGGTCGAAAAAGCCAAGTCTGGACATCCGGGTGGTGCAATGGGCGGCGCAGATTTTATAAACATCCTCTATTCAGAATTTTTAAACTTCGATCCCACAGATATGAAA
>JAEWLI010000193.1 GCA_023393375.1 Bacteroidota bacterium | reverse complement strand
GCGATGGCCTTCTCGCCGAACTGGCCATCCTCTTTGAAAGCCTGTTGAAGCCCTTTTTTTGCCGATATGAGCCTTGACCTTAGCTTCAGCAGAGACCTGAGCTGGAGCACTTGCCCCCTTGGCGCCTGCCATATTTTGACTTTGCCGCATTTCACGCAAGCGTACTCGGCGATCCTGCAAGCGTTCAAGGGAATCGTTTTTCCCCCGCGCTAGGCCATGGAAGGCTTTTATCTCGGCAGCGTTTTCCAGCCACAGCGGGATTTGGTTTTCCGTGAGGTAGCTCAGCAGCGGGTTGCAATAAATACCGGTATGTTCCATGCAGAACAGCAAGCTTGGCAGGTGGAGCTGCTTCATCTGTTTTTTGAGTGAGCGGACAAATGCCGCAATGCCCTTGGCATTGTTGTCGTTCCTTTGCTTCAAGATGACACACCCATTTGAAATGACTGCAAAATCCAACCAATTTTTTGAAACATCGACACCGACAAACACTTTAAATTTCATAACTTTAAAAACTTTAACGTAAAAAGAAAAGGACAACAAGTTTAAGCACGATCGAACCCTTGCTAACGGGCCTGAAAGCCCAAATTTCTAATTGATGCTTGCTTGAACAAACCGGCAGGGATTAAATCGAAACATAGGCCTTTAAGCCTTGGCGGACAGATAATTCCCCCTGCCGGTGTTGATTATTGCCAAGTTATCGCTTTTTTGCTAAATTAGCCGCAAGATGTGGGTATGTGGACAACTCGAAGGGAGTTGCCCACATACCCACATCACAACAATGGTAGCCGCAATCTTGGTTTTATTATATGTGGCAAAGCTAAAGGGCGGACAGTAACGTGCATAAAAATCCGCTCCGGCACATACCACCGAAACGTTGCCTGCAAGCATTTTGGACACCCTAAACTTTGAAAGAGTTTTTATTAAAATTATTTAAATCGGTATGACAGTTTTAGAAAATTTACCAACAGACTTACCAATTCCAATAGACGATGGGGCTTGTAATCATTTGCTTGGACGACAAATTCCTTCTCTTTCACTTTCCTCAACAAGTGGCACGACAATTCAGTTACAAGACTTGAAAGGACGATTAGTTATTTACTGTTATCCAATGACAGGACGACCTGATGTAAAACTTCCTGATGGTTGGGAACAAATTCCAGGTGCAAGGGGCTGTACACCACAATCTTGTTCATTCAGAGACCATTTCAACGAATTACAGAAACTCAATACAAATGTTTTTGGATTAAGCACACAAACAACAGGCTATCAAAAAGAAGTGAAAGACCGTTTGCATTTGCCTTACGATTTATTAAGTGACACAGAACTTGGATTTGCAAACGCTTTACAACTTCCATTTCATTTGGTGGACAATATGACTTTGATTAAACGAGTTACATTAATATTTGACAACGGAAAAATTGTAAAATATTTTTATCCTGTTTTTCCACCAGACAAAAACATTGACCAAGTAATTGAATGGCTTAAAGACAACGAAAATTAGACGACCAAGAAGATATGCCAGCAGGCAACATAGGCTTGGCGAAAGCGGGGCTAAAGTGCTTTTTGAACTTTTGGAATATAATTGGGGATTTGTACTTTATTTTGGGCTTTTGTGCTAAGATTTCCCCGCCTTCGCCAAGCCTTGTTCGTTATGCCCAATTTTAACAACGGCTTCGTATCGAAAATATCTTGAATAAGAATGTTTACATATTAAGCGGACTTGGAGCAGACGAAAGAGTCTTTCAGCATCTTGAATTTACAAATCATAACATATCATTTATAAAATGGATTCCACTATTTGAAGATGAAAAAATAGAAAATTATGCCAAAAGGATTATAGAACAACAAATTACATCTCCAAGACCTATAATTGTCGGACTTTCATTTGGTGGAATAATGGCAATTGAAATTTCAAAGCTGATTGTGACAGAAAAAGTAATAATAATTTCTTCAGCAAAGACGAAATCAGAAATTCCATTCTATTATAGAATATTTGGGATATTACAACTTCATAAGTTTATTCCAACCAGACTATTAATAAAATCAAATATTGTTACTAATTGGTTATTTGGAACTACATCAAATTTTGACAAGGCAATTTTAAAAGATATTTTGCAAGATACTGATGAGCATTTTCTAAGATGGTCAATTGATAAAATTGTCAAATGGTCAAATCAGACAAAAATTGACAATTTAATTCATATTCATGGAACTGGCGATAGAATTTTGCCAATTTCATTTTTAAGTTGTGACATAAAAATTAATTCTGGTGGTCATCTCATGACTCTTAATAAATCACAAGAAATAAATAAAGTCTTAAAGCAAAAATTGGACGAAGATTAAAAAACTGGGCATAACAGGATGGTATATGCCATAGCGGGTTCGTTTGTAGTTTCGGCGGACTGTGACGTGCATAAAAATCCGCTACAGCACATACCACCGAAACGTTAGGCAGAATGCAATTTATCCAACCATTCAACATCCTCTTAATAAATTATTCCTTTTGATTGACTATTTTTGCTAAAAAAGCCAAAATGTCTAATCTGTTTATTATTGCAGGATGCAATGGAGCGGAAAAAACAACAGCTTCCTATACAGTTTTACCTGAAATGCTAAATTGTCGAGAGTTTGTCAAATGCAGACGAGATTGCCCGAGGGTTATCTCCTTTTCAACCAGATAAGGCTGCTATTGACGCAGGGCGCTTGATGCTTATTAGAATTGAGGATTTGATTGCAAAAAATGAAGATTTTGCTTTTGAAACGACCTTATCAACAAAGAGCTATGCTAACACTGTAAAAAAAGCTCAAAAAAAGGGATATTTTGTAACTCTTGTTTATTTTTGGCTGAATTCTCCAGAATTGGCGATAGAAAGAGTAAAAGAAAGGGTACTTGAAGGTGGACATGATATTCCTGAAGACGTTATTAGAAGACGTTACTATAAAGGCATTGAAAAACTGTTTAGGTTATTTATCCAATAAGTGATTATTGGATGATTGTTGACAATTCAGAGAATCCTTTTAAGCTAGTTGCTGAAGGTGAAATGGAAAAGCAAAATACAATCCATCAAAAAGAAATTTGGCTAACACTTAATAAATTAGCACATGGAACAAAATAAAATCACAGAGATAAAATTCAAGATATTAAAAGGTTTGGAAATTTCATTCCAAAAGTTGGTACAGTCAAAGAAAAGGGATGACAAAGAACTAATTTATTCATGCAAAGGTAAGATAATTAAAATTAAAGCAAGAGACATAATAATGTAATGCACAGGGCCTAATAAGAAGGGCTTCATTCGGCACTAACTGGCAGTGTGGCCAATCGTGTTCACGGGTCTGTGCCAAGAATAGCCTGTCCCGCATTGGCGGGAAAGCCTCGGTTGAACCTAATCCCGGCCGCAGAGCAGGGACTTATCAATGAAAATCAGTTGTTAAAAGAAGGTGAGCTTGTGGTTAGGTTGTCGGCTAACTGACCCAATTCGTACAGATTGGTTGCCAAGTTTAATTTCGAGAAGCAATGGATTTTTATTCGGTTTATAGGAACTCATACGGATTACGATAAAATTGATGCAGAGACCATATAATTTTGAAAGTTATGGATATACGACTTATAAAGACTGAAGCGGATTATCGGAAGGCGTTGAGCAGGTTAGAATCTGTCTTCGATGCACCAGTTGGAACACCTGAAAGTGACGAAGCAGATATCTTGGGTCTACTTATTGATGAGTATGAGAAAAAGCATTATCCAATAGAGGCTCCAGACCCAATCGAAGCCATTAAAATAAGAATGGAAGAAATGCAACTAAAACAAAAAGACCTTATTCCTGCAATTGGTGGAAAGAGTAGGGTTTCAGAGGTGCTGAATAGAAAAAGAAAATTGACTGTAGAGATGGTAAGAAATTTAGCAGCCCGATTGAATCTTTCTGCGAACTTATTAATCAATGACTACCAGTTGACAAAATAAAAGTACGGTGGGTAATAAGAAGGGCTTTATTCGGCACTAACTGGCAGTGTGGCCAATCGTGTTCACGGGTCTGTGCCAAGAATAGCCTGTCCCGCATTGGCGGGAAAGCCTCGGTTGAACCTAATCCCGGCCCCAGAACAGGGACTTATCAATGAAAATCAGTTGTTAAAAGAAGGTGAGCTTGTTGGTTAGGTTGTCGGCTAACTGACCCGACTGCCGTATTGTCTTTCAAAAATCCGGAGGTTGGTGGCCCATTTCAGTCCCAAACTATCGTGTTTTTACCGCTATTTGCCATGTTTGGGCAATACAATTCCATCCTGCCTTTTGCAGGGGTTTTTCGGGTTTTGTATTTGTCACCTGTGCCTTGCATATAATAAGCCCGGTGACCGGCCCCTGGGCATTACCTCGATGAGCACCAGCCGTCCCTTTTTACAGTGGGGGCACCGGTAAATGTCAAAGTTGCAAACACGTCTAAGCCGTTCTTCGGTTGTTTCTTTGGATTTCAAGGCCATTTTACCGGCAGCTTTGATAAGGTCACTGCTGAATTTGCTGCTGTAAACACCGTAATACCTCATTTTGACGAACCTTTTGGGCAGGAAATGCATGCAGAACCGCCGCAGGAATTCCACACCGTCGAGGGTGATAGCTTTGCTGGTACCATTGTCCTGTAATCCTTCATCTGGAAAGTCACCTTCTGATCGGTTATTTGCAGGATGCGCTGGTTGCTGATACCCACCCGGTTCACATACTGGCCCAGGTATTTGATGACCTTTTCTGCTTTTCCAAAGGAAGGCTCGCAGAACACTACCCATTTTTTGCTCCACGCCCTTTCCATGGCGTCTTTATATTGGTCCAGAAGCCCTTCTTTGTCAAGATGGCGTTTCAGGCCTTCCATGAACTTGCCTTTGAAAACGGCACTGAGCATCTTTACCGGGTAGAGGTATTTGCCGCCTTTGGAGATATTGACCATCCTGCCCGTTGGCTTCTGCCCAACAGCCGGTACGATACAGTGGATGTGCGGGTGCAGGCCCAGGTCCGTGCTAACGTTTAGCTTTGGGAATAGGTCAATTTAGCAGATTAAAGAGAAGTTGTAAGTTGTTGATAATCAATGCGTTCAAAAAAAGTCAGAATTTAAAAAACATCCTGCAAATACCTGCCCTTCCGAACCTTTTAGTTACTTTTGACGTTAGTAACGTATAGCGACATGATATTGAGTTTTGGTTCAAAAGAGACAGAAAAGGTCTGGAATGGCGAAAGGGTGGCTAAATGGCCTCTTGAGATACAGCAAATTGGGAGGAGAAAATTAAGGATGCTCAATAACTCACAAAGTATTAGAGATTTGACAGTTCCGCCTTCTAATAGGCTTGAAAAATTAACTGGAGATTTAGCTGGATTTTACAGTATCAGGATCAATGACCAATGGAGAATCATTTTCAAATGGTTGAACGGAAATTCAGAAGATGTTAAAATTGTTGATTATCATTAAATTTATGACAGAATTTATGGAAAGACTTGATAATATTCATCCAGGTGAAGTTTTACAAGAAGAATTCTTATATCCTCTTGAGATTTCAGCTTATCGTTTATCTAAAGATATCGGAATTCCACAGACAAGAGTTAGTGAGATAATAAAAGGACGAAGAAGAATTACAGCAGATACTGCATTAAGATTGGGCCGATATTTCGGCAACTCTCCCAAGTTTTGGTTAGGACTTCAAAATGATTATGATATAGAGGAGGAAGTCCAGTTGAAGAAGGATGAACTTGATAAAATCCCAAAAATAAACGTGTCCCAATAAGATGGTATATGCCATAGCGGTTTCGTTGTTAGTTTCGGCATTTTAGCACTGGAAATTATTTCTTGTAAGTTGTTGATAATTAATGTGTTCAAAACACGTTAGTCAGAATTCAATATGTGGCACACAGAATATTTAGAGATTAAAAAAATCAGAAAAGACACTACCGAACTTTGGGTAAGAGGTCCTAAAATAAAGGATTTAAACTTTCTCAACGATTATCCGAATGTTAAAAAGCTTTTCTTGAGTACAATTAAAACTGATTATTTGACTCCAATTTCCAAATTAAAAGATCTTATTCATTTAGAATTAACTAATGTTGGAAATGGAACAAATTTGGATTTCATTTCACATCTGAATAAACTTGAAATTTTAAGATTACAGACGCCTGTGGGATGGGACGGAAGTGGTAAGGTAATAAAGTACATATCATTAAACCCATTATCAAATTTAAGAAAATTAAAAGAATTAACATTGTTAGACGTTGTATTTGAAAATGACGGATTAGAACCCTTAATTAAAATAAAGTCGTTATCTCAATTAACGACTAGAAATAGATTCACAACCAGGGATTTTGCAAAGCTTGCAAAGTATAAACCTGATCTCAACTGTCAATACACTCAACCTTATACAACTTTGGAAGGTTACGAATATTATCAATGCAAAAGGTGCAAAGAAACAAAAGTAGAATTTAGTGGAATAGACTTAAAAAGACGAGTTTTTTGCCCAAACTGCAATGAATCTAAATACAAAGAATTAATTGAACGATTTTACAGAATTAAAAACGTATGCTAACAGGATGGTAATGCCATAGCGATTGGATCAATTTCAGGAAAGGAAGGACATCGGCCATTAGCACCACGGCAAGAAAGCTTGCTGTCATAATTTGGAACATGGTGGTCAAGGGCGTTCCATATTTTAATCCGGAAGGATATTTGTATTTGGATCAGAAAAGAAAGTTGGGCCTGGTAAAGCGTATAAAAAAACAAATCACTAAATTCGCTTTGACCAACGAAGAACATGGCCTTGCAACTAGTTGATTATCAAGGCTTAGGCAAAACGTAGTCAGAAGCTGGAAACAGAACTGAATTGAACAAATGAATCATAAGAAGAAAATAATTGGAATTTGCGGAAGTGCCAGTCAGAATTCTGGAAATCTTTCAATTTTGAAATACATAGCAGAATCTGAAAAAATTGAATTCGATTTTGAAATAATAGAGGACCTAACGGAATTTCCACACTTTAGAACTGAGCTGACAGACGAAAATGTTCCCGAAAAAATTGTTGACTTCCGAAATAAAGTTTCTAATGCAGACGGAATATTAATCTGCACACCTGAATATGTTTTCAGTATTCCAAGCGGACTAAAAAACATTTTGGAATGGTGTGTATCGACAACCGTGTTTTCTGATAAACCAATTGGACTTATAACTGCTTCAGCAAGTGGAGAAAAAGGACATGAAGAATTAAAGCTGATTATGGAAACCATACAGACCAATTTTACCGAAAACACCACACTTTTAATTAAAGGAATAAAAGGTAAAGTTTCTCAAGACGGAAAAATAACAGATGAAAAAACGGAATCTGAATTACGAAAACTAATTAAATATTTTAAAGAACTGACAAAAAAGCCTGCAGGTAACAATGTATATAAAAAATAGGCGAAGTAATTCCGACAACAAGGCTTTTGTCCCTTATCAGGCTTTATGCTTTAACGAAAATTAAGTGCTTTTAAATCGCCTACTTTTCATATACTAAACGTTAGGCAACCATTTTAGTACCCACATTTGCAGTATTTAATGTAGTATGAATTGCAGAAGAATATAGGAATGAGTAATATAAATTTAAGTAACAAAATTTTGATATTTCAACAAGATTATGCATGTCTAGCACCTTACTAGCAGCGGTTGTGGTTTCGGCGTAATCTAATTTGGAACATGGTGGTCAAGGGCGTTCCATATTTTAATACGGAAGGATATTTGTATTTGGATCAGAAAAGAAAGTTGGGCCTGGTAAAGCGCATAAAAAACAAATCACTAAATTCGCTTTGATCAAAGAAGAACATGGCCTTGCAACTAGTTGATTATCAAGGCTTAGGCAAAACATTTGTCAGAATTTAAAATGACAGAGAAAGAGCAACATATAATTGAGTATCTGAATAACCATAATGGGATTGGTTATTATATAGACATTCGCAAACAAGTAGGACAAGAATTTGATGATGAAACCGATTTTGATTTGACATTAGATATTCTTAAACGAAAGAAAATGGATTTACGAAAATGAACCAGGAGACACTCTTTATCATTTAAACTCTGAAATGACAAAATCGAAACCATTTGAAATCGAGTTGACTGGCTATAATATTTTATCAAATGGTGTTGATGGTGGACACTATTACATTTCAACGGAAATAAAATACCAAGGAAAAATCAGAAAGCTGACCGCCGTATTTCTCGAAAAATCAGAAGAGATAAAATTAAACCAAGAAAAAACCTTGAATATAATTGGTGATTTGATGGATGATGGACTAGAACACTCATTAATGTTGCTTAATACAACAATAAAAGAATAAAAACTACCGCCAATAGCACCTAAGAAAACATGGGACAGACAGTGGTTTTCCGCAATATTTGCTCCATAGCTATTTTTGGCCTCGGTGGACAAGATACACTCCGAAATGCACCACGTTTCTTAGCTGCGGAACGTTAAGCAGCCACGCTATAACGTTTCATTAAGACATATTATCAATATTGGGGTAGGATGGAAGTCTTTTCGGACTTCGGCGGATTTTTGCCTGTCTAAGCACCTTACTGGCAGCTGTTGTGGTTTCGGCGTAACCCTTATTCTACCGGCGGAGGATGTTACGATACTGGGATTTGCATTCAGTGCAAAAAAAGATTAAACGCAGCACCCAACAGCCGGCATATTTCATTGCTGGTTCGGTAGTTTTTCCGGCATTTGTTGTGTATCTTTCGATGTTTTGTCGGACAGGTACGGCATGAAAATCAACAACAAAACATACCGGCGGAATGTTGTAGCAAATTGTTTAGAAAGAATTATGTTTATTAGCATGAAAATTAGAAATATCAAAACGACCTTACTTATTCTGATGCTAATTTTTAGCGTTTTTAGCTGTAGCAATGATGACAGTACAGGTGATGAAACAATATCTAACCCTGAATCGAATCAGGAAACTACGGTTGAATTTGTAAAACATTTTGAAACCCAAGATTCTATTTTTACTCTAAATAGTTCTGTCCAATTACATGATTCAAGCTACATAATAGGAGGTGCAGTAAGATTTAACGGTTCATTCAACAAAAATCTTTTAATGAAGTTTGATAAATATGGTAATCGGAAATGGACCAGAATAATGGAGAATTCTTATACACCGTATGGTATAGAGAAAATATTTGAAAATGGTGACGGATATTTAGGTTTTCGTGGACACCATTATGATGTAGAAAATTCTTCTCACTTTATATATTTTAATCAAGATGGTATTATTGAAAATGAAATTTTTTTGAATAAGGATTTTTTGGCGAATGATATTATAAAAGTTGAGAATAACTTTATAATTGCCGGGAGAACGAGTGGTGATATGGCTTTTAGAATGCTGAATAATAATGGAGAGTTGATATGGGAAACAATATTTGACTTTCAGCCTGAAGCATTTTCAATTTCTAGACTTACGAATGGTAATTATATATCCATTGGAGGTGCAAATGCAGGATATCATGGAGAATTTCTAATAAAACTAAATGAACAGGGACAGAAAATTTGGTCTAAAACCTATAAAGGTATAGAAATTTTAGGCATCGCGAATAATGAATTTTTAGCTGTTATAGTTTACCAAAGTAATTGGAGTTTAGTTAAATTCGATCAAGATGGTAATATAATTTGGAATGAACCATTGAAAGATTTTTATCCTGATATTAATAAACCAAACGCATTAAGTATAATAGATTATGATAATGAATCCTTTCTTTGCGCCTACACAAATCCTTATGGTCATCTAAGACTTTTAGTCTTAGATCCAAATGGTAATGAAATAAATTTCCAAACATTTGACGACGGCGAGTATACGATGGTCTCAAAAACAATTGACAATGGGTTATTAATTGGTAGTTACGAGACATTCTATAAATTCAATATTATAAAACTTTCAAAAGATTCAATTCTAAATCAATAAAAACTACTTGCTACAACAATGAATAACACAAAATTGCGGAATACCTTTTAAAAATGCCATTTTTGACTTCCTTTAAAATTAAGCTTTTGCCTGCAACTTGCGTTATTCGGTACGTTGGCGTGCATTGTGGCAAACTGCATATTACATGCTGACTTGATGATTTGTACTAAATGAAAAAAGAACTAAAAAGATACTAATCTGGACTTTTTCAGTGATTCTGATTTTGTTACTTTCCGTTTATGGTAGAATAAGGTACTTTTTCAGTAGTTTTAAACCTACATGTGAAAATAAGGATATATGGAACATTGAAGACTATACAATTCAACATTCAAGATGCATTGGTCCATTTTGACCACACTATTCCAGTTTCGATATTTATGAAAATAAGAACCATATTTCAAAAGCCTTTAAAGTAAACAACGTGAATAAGCAACGAAACATACCACCGGAACGTTATACCAGCAGCTAAGAGCATTACTACCACAAGATATAAAACATACAATGAAACAGCTAATATTTATTGTCTTGACCATTTTTCCTTTGATTACATACGGACAAGACAAGTATAATTATACTCATTTTAATAAATTGAATGAGGTTACAGGGACTGAATTTGTAATTGCCTCAATAGAGCATCTTGGAAAAATGTCAGGGACAAAAAACAAATTCCTGTTATTCATAAATACTGAAACAGGGGAAACACACCAAGTTGACTTTCCAACTGATGCAAATATTATGAAACTTGAACAAGTAAAAATTGATAGTCTAGATATTAATGTAATCATTATTTCGGCGAGGACTGTTGATTTAGATGGTAAAAGTGGTATTGACTGGAATGACCCAACACAAATTTTTGTACTTTCACCAGACGGGAAACAAAAAACTCAGATTACTGACAACAAATTATTCGTAAGGACATGGACTATTAATAAATTTTCTGGTACAATTGTAATTACGGGTCACTTTGACACTAACAATAATAACAAATATGACAAAACTGATAAGAATGAAATTCATATTTACGACTTAAAAACATTAGAATTAATAAAAAAGATATAAATGCCAACTGCATAAACAGGAGGGTATATATGTTTGTTTTCGTGATTTGTAGTCCTCCCTTTCATGGAAGATGTGATTTATTTTTGCCAATTTATGATTAAATTCGTGTTTTCAGAATTTAAAAGATATGAACAGAAACTTAGGGACGTCAGATCGTTTAATCAGGGCAATTATAGCTGGCTTGATTGCAACACTGGTACTTAATAACGTTTTAACTGGGATATTAGGCGTTACCTTCATAATCTTTGCTGGAATCTTGGCCCTTACCAGTTTTTTTACCTTTTGCCCATTTTATAAAATATTTGGAATAAGTACATATAAGTCAAAATAAGGTAATAGAGTTATGCTTGCTTATTTGGTTTAATATCTTCCTTCTTTTTGGTTTTATCTTGCGCAGTTTTTGTTGTTTTGCTACTTTTTGGTTTTGAGGTGGTAGCCTTTTTGGAATTTGCTTCTTTTTTAGGATTCAGCTCTTTCTTGGAACTTTGTTCTATTTTAGGATTCAGCTCTTTCTTGGACTTTACTGCGTTTTGCCTCTTCTTGATTGTTTCTTTTTGTAGTCCGACAGCTTTGTTGCTCATTTCCCAAAGTGCTTTTATCTGTTCCTTATTATAAGAATGGGGCGACGATTTACTTTCTTTGTTTTTAATAAAATACTTCCCAGAAATCCCTTTTACATCATCTGCCGTTGCTAAATAAACTAGTGTTTCAGCACCTTTTTTGGGACTTATCATAAAAGGCCTGTACAAATAACTTAATATATTTACAATAGGCGAATAATTGTACAACCCGGTGAATACACCGCCCGGATGTAAAGCATTGACCGATAATTCTGGATATTTTTCAGCCATTGCATAGGTAAAGAGTAATTGGGCCTGTTTAGAATTGGCGTATGCTACAACAGGATTATATTTCTTTTCAAGATTTACATCATTTAGGTTCAACTGTGAAAATTTCTCCATCCTGGAAGACACATTGATGATCCTGCCATCTTTACTTTTTTTCAGCATTCCCAGTAGTGACAATGTGAGCAGATAATGACTTAAGTAATTTACCTGAAAAGTATACTCAAACCCATTGTCTGTTAGTTGCCGGTCTTTTTTAACTACCCCGGCATTATTGACCAACACATCCAGTTGATCCCATTTGCTTTTGATCCTGGTAACAAAGCTTTTGACATATTTAAATGAAGATAAATCACAAGACATGAACGACACAAATTCGTTACCTGTCACTTTTTTTATATCAGAAACTGCCTTTTCACCTTTTAATGTATGACTCCCGGTTAATACTATTTCCACATGCTCTTTTGCTAATTCCATAGCGGCTGCTTTCCCAATGCCAGAAGTACCACCCGTAATTATGATTTTTTTCCTATAGTCATTCATAAAATTTCTTTTTTTATTTTATTAACCTTTTAATAGGGTTCATGTTTCAACAAATCAATCAGAAGCCGTTGCCGTTCACACGTTATCAGTGAATTGACAACATCATAAGATTGATAGTCTCATCCAATAGGATACAGAAGCCTGACCCGGTAGAATATGGAAGTCTAATCCGGTAGGATAAGGAAGCACCATACGGTAGGGTGAGATAGTCTCATACGGTAGGATAAGGAAGTGCCATACGGTAAGGTGAGATAGTCTCATACGATAGGATAAGGAAGCATCATACGGTAGGGTGAAGAAAATTTATCCCATAGGATGAAGGAGATTCGTCCGATAGGGTGAAGGAATTCAATCAGGTAGCATGAAGAACATCCACTCAGTCAAGCAACTTCAGAAAAAATGCGAACTTTTTTCAAACTATAGCATCAGATACGCTTAAAACCTTTTATTTTGCCCCCTCATTTCCCAACAAATAAATGATGTTAGATAAATATTTTAAATTAAAAGAACGAAATACCTCTATCAAAACAGAGGTCATTGCGGGATTGGTCACTTTCGCCACCATGGCTTATATTCTGGCTGTGAATCCCATGATTCTATCAGATGCGGGTATGGATTATGGAGCTGTATTTACAGCTACTGCACTGGCATCTGCTATTGCAATTTTTGTAATGGCGTTTTCAGCTAACCTTCCTTTTGCCCTTGCGCCGGGTATGGGATTAAATGCATTTTTTGCGTATACTGTAGTTGTAGGAATGGGATATTCCTGGCAATTTGCCCTTACAGCCGTATTTGTCGAAGGGATAATATTTATTTTTCTAACGGTTTTTAATATTCGGGATCTAGCGTTGAAAGCCATTCCCATTACCATGAAACATGCCATAAGTGTTGGAATTGGTTTATTTATTGCCTTAATTGGTTTAACTAATGCGGGTGTAATAGTGGGGGGTGGTGATGACAAAACTATTTTGGCACTTGGCAATATGTCTTCCCCGGTGATTTGGGTTACACTGTTCGGTATCCTGTTCACGGGTGTTCTAATGGTAAAGAATATAAAAGGGGCTATTTTATTAGGTATTGTTGCTACCACCTTGTTGGGGATTCCCCTTCATGTAACTATAATTCCTGAAAATTTTCAATTATTTTCCCTTCCACCGTCTATTTCACCTGTATTTTTCCAATTCGAATTTGATCGGATATTCACTGCAGATATGGCCATTATTCTTTTCACCTTTTTATTTGTTGACATGTTTGATACTTTGGGCACTTTAATAGGAGTAGCCTCTAAAGCAAATATGATTGATGAGAAAGGAGATTTTCCCAACGCAAAACCTGCCCTGATGGCTGATGCAATAGGCACAACAGCAGGGGCAATGTTAGGCACAAGCACAGTGACCACTTATGTGGAAAGCGCAGCTGGTGTAGCCGAAGGAGGACGAACGGGCTTAACATCTCTCACGGTGGGCATATTGTTTATTTTAGCATTGTTCATTGCACCATTATTTGCATTGATTCCCGTTGCTGCTACTTCTCCGGCTTTGGTAATAGTGGGTCTGTTTATGATTAGCCCCATTACCAAAATCAAATGGGATGATTTTACAGAATCAATCCCAGCTTTTTTGACTATCGTGATGATGCCTTTTACTTACAGCATATCTGAAGGAATAATTTTTGGTTTGTTGTCATTTGTACTTTTAAAACTTATTACCGGAAAGGCCAAAGAGATTTCTATACCCATGATTATAGTAGCAATTATTTTTCTATTGAAGTTTTTTATTTGAAAAGCATTTATTATCTTACCGGAAGACAATAATTTAAATCTTGTAAAGTAATAGTATATAACAACTAGCGGGTTAATGAAGTTTTTCAAAGTTTTAATGTTTGCATTGTCCATGTTTTTCACACATGGTGTCATTGCTCATGATTCTACGATGGTGATTAATCCCCGAATGATAGGGATTAAAGGCCATTACGGATACATTATTCCTTATCATAAAGACAAAAAGGAAGTATCCGCATCAGCTCCTACAGGTTTTCAATTGGAATATATGCACCATCTGAATACCCAAGATGTCTGGAACCGATTAGGATACTATCCTCGGGTGGGTATATCATTTTCATATGTAGATTATAGTAATTCTTTGGTTTTGGGAAACAGTTATTCCCTGTGTGCTTTTTTTGAACCGTTCCTTACGGTAGATCGAAAGTTTAACCAAAGTTTTAGGTTGGGTTTTGGTGCCAGCTATCTGGACAAA
>JAEWLI010000229.1 GCA_023393375.1 Bacteroidota bacterium | reverse complement strand
TGCTACAACAGTCGGGTTATTGGTTTCTTTGATCGTTTTACCGATAATAAGCAGTTCTGTATCTCTTTCATAGGTATCGGTACCTGGCTTTGGGGGTTCCGGGTGTACGCCATAAAAATCGATAATGTTTCCTGATGGCAGAGTGACCTTAGTGAAAATTGAAGGGATATCATCTTTTACCAAAAAATTTACGGCACTTTCAGTAAGTGGTAGTTTTGACAGCAGCATCATCCCGTAGGTGTTGTCTAACGGATGTTTGATAGCATAGGGAAAATCGTTATCAAGTTGACTGATAGAAGCTGCCCAATCTTGATCAGGTTCATTGATCAGCAGCAGGTCTGGATTATACTTTTTTACTAGTTCATGAAAACTCTCCTTATCATCATTGTCCATGAGCACATTTGTTACCAAGAGGGTGAAGCTGTTTTCTTTTGACTGATTGTTGCTATCCTTTGCCTGAGTTTTGTAAAAAGGGGTATATACCACAACAAATTGTACCTGATATACCAGTGAGATTGAGAGAAGCAACAACAGTGGCAACTTATATTTCCATTTGAAATCTACATAAAAATATGCCAAAACCAAGGCCAACAATATGAAGAAGGCAATTTGTAACCTTGGAAAATCAAAAATTCTTATCCACCATTCTGCAGAGTTGATCAAGGGCAATCCTGTGGCAATTATAACAATAGCGCATAATATAAGGGTGAAAATCCGCATTGAGTTAATTTTTAAAACTAGCAATCGGGTGCTTGTCAAAGAAAAAATAATTGCCGATTCAGTATGGGTATCTGATAATTAACTGGCTTATCTATAAATAGTTCGAGAAGGAGTAGAATAAGGGATCAGGAGCGAATGCATGGACTTTACTGTTGTAACAAGGGGACAAATAACATTCGATGGACTGATGCTACGAGAAACCTACTATGGTATTACCCTGATATTAGTGGAAAAAGGATTGTTAGTAATTAAAAAGCAATGCAATAACAACTTACATTGGTTCCTTTAAATAACTTTGCCCTCGCCGGGCGGGCTCCCGCCAAAAAGCGGGACAAAGAAATCAAGGCTGTATAAAAATGGCTAAATTTTAAAGAATAATGCTAAAAATCCCAAACTTGACCGCCAATTATCATCTTCTTTTAAATCAAATTTTATCGGCGGCCTTCGAACAGTGGGATTTTTTTAACGCCTCATTCTTTAAAATTCTTAACGCCATTTTTATAAGGCCAGTTATAATCCCAATTGTAATATTTACTCCATTTCCACTAAATTCGTGGTATAACCCCTTTAATAAACCATTAGGGTCTTCACCAACAATTCTTTATTTCTTTAACCAATCAATTAAAGGATTGACCCAGTCATCATAGGGTTTAAACAAGAATGCATGATCAATCCCCATCTCAAGTTTAATTTCATTAAAGCTGCTATTGCCTTTTAACTTCTGAAAAATACTCAGGCACGTTCCTTTGGAATCTGAACTTTCGTAAATGGAAAGAAACTGTCCCGAAAAATCCTTTTGCAAAGGCTGAAAATACTCCAACGCATACTCACTACATAAACCCAACAATACGAAGCGTATATTTGGATTTTTTGTTAAAATGCTGGTTTCAAGAGCAATATAAGCCCCTGATGAAGCTCCGACTACAATGATATTCTGGCCTGAGACGCCATACTGAAGCAAGGTATCTATTTGATTTTTTAGTTGTTTGGCATATTCTTTTTCACTAGTATTTTTCGGCCTAACTTCACTTATAACATAAAAACCGCGGTTTTTTAATGTGTCTAAAATGGCTTGGTATTCATATTTCCCATAATATTCACTGACCGCATTGGCTCCCTGGTCTTGAACTATTCCACCGTGCAAGTAAAAAAGATAAGTATTACGAATATCAGGATTTTCGGGCACTGATGTTGATACGGATTGGGCATTTACATTAAGTGCCGTTAATGTCACAAATAATATTAAAAGCCAGATAATAATTATATTCTTCATATTAATTTAATTACTGCCAACCTACCAACGGAATATTTTTATTCCAAACCAACAAATGCCTAAAGCTAAATGAGGTATTAATGAAATATGTAGCGTTGTTATGCATCGTTTATAACATTTTTAATAGTTATCATGAAACTTTTGAATGAATCAAGCTTCTAAATCAAGAATAACTTTTCCTAATTTTATGTGACCCTTAGAAATAGCAAGGGCTGCTATAACACTAGAGGTTAAAGAATTATCCCATTTATCATTACTAATCATTTTTATCAAATCTGGCACTTCTTTTAAGGAATCCATGTATTCATTTTTGAATCTCTCAGGAATATCTGGATTTCCCTCTACATGCCTTTGAATTTCAATTACAGCGATTAAGCAAAATAAATTATAATCAATTCTATTTTTTACTTTAGCGATTCTTATCAATTAAGGAACTGATAAATATGAAGCTGTTCCTATATCACCTTGATGATGCAATTCTTCCCAAAGCACTTTCCAAATCTCACTTTCAATTATCGATTCATTCGTTTTTTAATAATGGGGAAATGTCAAATATAACTTTATATCCATTAGTAAGTTCTTTCCATATTTTATCATCAAGTGAAGTCATTGTAGAGTTCTTTAAATGCCCCAAAACGGTACATGTATGAAATGTTGGGGGATTGCGGACTCGTCCCTGTCTGCCGTTACAAATGCTGATGCGGGGCAGAACCTTTCACGTAAACACCAAACCCCCAATATTTTATACATGATGTTGTAAAGCGTTATTTATTTTTATCACAACAATTTAGCTCAATACATAAAAGGTTTCTGGATAAATCAATAATATTCATTTCAGTTTTAAATCTGTTTGAATCAAGTCAAATTTTCCTTCTTTCAATCCTAAAATCATGATACAAACTGAATATGAATTTTTTTCGTCACATTAACTATTGTGGAAATTGTGGTTTTTCAATATCTGTTTTGTCCATTGACCATACTTCAATAATTGTTTATGAAATACAAGTTTATGAGTCCAATAACTATATTTAACATAAAAATCAAATAATAAATTTTGGCAATATTGAACTTTCTAATCAGTGCAGGTATTATCAAAGAAATACAGATTACCAAATTGGCAAAAATAATTGATAATCTCATAGTAATCCATACTCCAATCCCAATTATTGACTGTCCATCCGTTGGTGTCTGTTCGGTAGGTTTTAAATCATCAGTTATCATTAATATCGTAACTATCAGGAGAAAGCCTGTAAGCAGTAATAATAATATTTTTAAAAGTTTCATCATCTATTGCTCTTTATTTACTTGAATGCTCATTCTGGATGTATAATGCTTTACAACTTGTTTATATCCGTACAAACTTACTACTTTTCGATATTTATCTGCCAGTCCGCCTATACACTAGAAAGATAAATACAAAATGCAAAAAAACCA
>JAEWLI010000130.1 GCA_023393375.1 Bacteroidota bacterium | reverse complement strand
ATTTATAGGCGGATATGATTCCACTTTACAGGAACTGTATTTCTGCGGAGCCGCTGCAGCAATCAAAAGAGGCTATCATTGTCTGGTATTTGAAATGCCAGGACAGGGAGAAGCGTTACGGAAACAGAATCTTTTCATGCGACATGACGCAGAAGTGCCGGTAAGCGCAGCTCTTGATTATTTAGAGACAAGACCAGAAGTTGATATGGAGAAGCTGGCACTGCTTGGTATGAGTCTTGGTGGCTATTTTGCACCGAGAGCAGCGGCATTTGATGAGAGGATTAAGGCTTGTATCGCATTCAATGTATTTTACGATACCTTTGATTCTACCCTGAATCAGAATCCACAGTTGGCTCAGGTACTTCAGCTTCCGGAGGAAAAAAGAGAGCAGATGCTTGCCATGGCAGAGGAACACAATTCTAATCTAAAATGGATGCTTAACAATGGAAAATGGGTGTTTGGCTTACAGCACCGGTATGAAGTGTTTGAAGAAATGAAAAAAGCTTCTTTAAAAGGAATTGCCGGAACTATTAAATGTCCTGTTTTGCTAACCATGGGAGAGACAGACCACTTTGTATCCAAAGACCAGCTGGATACTTTGCTGGAAGAAATAAAAGCTCCCAAGACAGTCCGTGTGTTTACCAATGAGGAAGGGGCGGAAGAGCATTGCCAGGAGGGAAATCATGCACTTTTCCATCAGGTTATGTTTGACTGGATGGATGAAGTGTTTGACTGTAACATGGAGGAAATTTAATAAAGGCAGGTGCGATTATGTATGCAGATGAAATTAAAAAGGTTGCGGAATCGGCACAGAATAAAAGTGATTTTTTAAATGGAAACCTCTCAAAATATATGGTATTGGCAATGATGTCCGGATTTTTTATTATCATAGGAGTTGCTCTTTCCTTTTCCGTAGCTGCAATTACCCAGGTAGAAGGAAAATTTTATGGAAAAATAGCAATCGGGCTTACCTTTTGGGTAGCCCTTGGGCTGTTGGCATTTGCCGGAGGTGAACTTTTTACTGGAAATTGTTTTGTATTTACAGTCGGATGCCTGGAAAGAACGGTAAGTCTTAAAAAGGCAGCAAAGCTGTTGCTGATAAACTATATTGGAAATCTTCTGGGTTGCGTGGTATTATCTTTTATTTATGTGCAAAGTAAAGCCATGATTGGAATATCTGATGTATATATTGAAAAAACAGCAATTTCAAAACTTGGTATACCTTGGGGACAGTTATTTTTCCGCGCTGTGCTGTGTAATTTTGTTGTTTGCCTTGCAATCTGGCTGTGTTACAAGATGAAAGAGGAAAGTGCGAAGCTGATTATGATGCTATTTTGTGTATTGGCATTTTCAGCTTCCGGGTTTGAGCATTCCATCGCCAATATGGGTATTTTCTCAATTGCGCTAATGTTGCCCCATGAAGCGGGTTTGACCGTTTTGGCTGTAATAAAAAATATATTGATTGTTACTGTTGGTAATATGGTAGGGGGATCGCTTCTGCTTGCAGTACCTTATTGGTATGCTTCCAAATCAAAGTCAGTTGGGTAAGAGTTAAATTTGTTCTTCTTTTAAGAGCAAGGTATATAGAATTATGTACCCTGCTCTTTTTTTGAACAATGAAAAAAGCCCTTGGGATATGTGCCCCTCTCTGCATAAATAAAATATTCTTGACAAAAGCGTATGGCAACCATATACTGTTGGTATGGAAAAAATTAAAAACAACAAACATGAAATTGCATATGAATCCTTAGATCTGGCGTTTGCATTAATGGAACTGGATAAAAAAACACGTTACTACGGAACGGATGTACCAATTTTCCACTCAGAAATCCATGTGATAAAGGCGATAGCAGAACACCCCTGCATTCACGTGGGCGGTCTGGCGGATATTCTGGGTATAACAAAGGGAGCTGTTTCTGAAATTCTGAGAAAGCTGGAGAGAAAGGCTCTGGTTAAAAAAGAAGTTGATGAACTAAATTTATCCAGATATTTACTGAGCCTGACAGAAAAAGGAGAAAACGCTCATAAAAATCACATGTATTATCATGAAATCATAAACAACATGGTGGAAAATGAACTGCAAGATGCTACAGATTCGAATATAAAATTTTTGTCAGAATTCTTGTCTGGCTTAATTAACAAGATCCAGAATTTTGATGAAAATATAATCAGATAAAAATTTTGCATAAGTGTATGGTAACCATACACATTTTTCACAACACTGGGTTAGGAGGAACTAACATGAAAAAGAAAATAAAAGAACATTATACTCATGAACATAGTGAGGTTAGCGAACAGCAGTATCAGCAAAAACTCAAAGTTAACCAAAAATTACTTGAAGCACTTTTTAATTCATTTTCTCAATGCTTCAGCGCACCTTTTTATCCATATGATCGTTCTGCCTTTACAGAAACTGATTTGTTTATCAATCAACCGGTAGATAACGAGAAGAATAAGAGTTCAAAGTTAAAAAAGTAATTGTGTCAAAGGGTATGGCAACTATACGCTTTGTATTACAGTTTAAAGTGGAGGATCAGCTGTGAAACAGGATAAGAATGATGGATTGAGAAAGAAACTTAGTCCATCAAGGGAAGAATATTTAAAGGCTATATATATGCTTTCTCAAAGAACTCAATTAGTACGTTCAATTGATATTGCTGTATATTTAGGGGTTTCCAAGCCCAGCGTCCATTGTGCGGTAAATGCCTTACAGGATGAAGGGCTGGTTATCAAACCTTTAGGTGGGGAAATTCAGCTCACTGAGAAAGGACGTAAACAGGGTGAGATTATTACAACTAAATTTCAAATAATTAAGGATTTTCTGATTGCATGTTGTAATGTCAATGAACTGACAGCAAGTGCAGATGCCTGCAAAATGGAGCATATTATCAGTAATGATTCTGTTTTTGCTCTGAAAAAATATATAGGTTAGAGTAAGTAAACGATCCTTTCCTTGCCCGGGAAAAAATCAAACCGCTGGATGAAGAATAGAACTTGACTGTATAAATGGGACTAACTATACTAAATTAGAAAACAAAATATTATTATTTAGTAATGGAATGCTTTTAAATATAAATTATGAAAGGGGTTTAAAATGAAAATTCTCATAGTCGGCTATTTTACTGAGACATCAAAAATAAATATTATAAATTGCTTCCCAAAAGAATGGGACATCGTTATTGTTCCGCCTGGGGAAGAAATGCTGCATCATATTGAAGATTGCCAGGTGATTATACCGGAGCATGTTAAGATTGACCGAAATCTACTTTTAAAAGCGAAACAATTAAAATTGGTACAAACAGGTGCGGGATACGATAATGTAGATATCGATGCCTGTACACAACTGGGGATTTGGGCGGCCAATGCGGCTGGAGTGAATGCCAATGCAGTGGCCGAGCATGTAATGGCATTCATATTGTCTTATTATAAAAACATACCGCTTCTTGACGGTTTTATGAAAAATAAGACGGATCAATATCAATTGGAGTATACAGGAAGCGAGTTAGAAGGAAAAACTATAGGCATTATTGGACTTGGCGCTATTGGTAAAAAAGTGGCCGGGTTATGCAAGGCGTTTGATATGAATGTGCTGGTTTACACAAGAAATACTGCTGTACAGTCTTATGAGAATGTTCAGATAACTGATTTTGATAATCTTATAAGCACTTCAGATATTGTAACGGTACATTCTGCTCTAAATCAG
>JAEWLI010000128.1 GCA_023393375.1 Bacteroidota bacterium | reverse complement strand
ATCCAATCCTGTAATTTTTCCCAAAGCGTGAAGATGCATCTCTTCTAAACAAGGCAGAAAATAAATATTTGCTGTCATAATTATATTCAGCTCTGACAAAATATGAAAGTAACCTGCTTCTGTATTGAAAAGAAGACGTAGAATTTAAAAGATCAGCACCATCAGCGGCAGAAATATCTGCAAATTCCCAGGAGTTGTATGGGATATTATAAGCAGTTCCCGATAATTGAGCCCCCTCATCCCCATTAATTGACATTCCTAAAGTAGCTTTTACATTATGAATATTCGCAAAAGTGCGGTTATAATTCAAAAATGCTTCAAGTGTATAATCAAAGTAAGTGGTCTTGGTTTCAGTTACATTATTTGACACTGGAATAAAAGTAGAATCGGCAATCTTAACCTGGTTTGGTTCCAGATTCGCATTGATTGCTGTGTTTTGTGCCTTACCCGATCCATAATAAACCAGGGGTGAGAATTGTTTGTAGTCTACAACGGCATAATTGTAGCCTGCACGTCCGGAGACCTTAAAGTGATTGTTGATGTCATAGATCAGCTCTTGTTTTCCGGTGAGCTTATTGGTCTTAGATTCATTGAAAGAATTATGAATTTGAGCCAAAGGATTGATAACGTCATTTACCTCTTCCAGAAATGAGAACTCCCCTTCAGTATTCTTTACAGCGCGTATCGGCGAAGCATTGATAGCATTATAAAGAACCGAAGAAATCACATCTTCCGGTAAGGTACTCCTTGTTTCATTGGCATATAATAATACATTCTCCAGTTGCAATTTTGGGGCTATCTCTGTGACAAGATTTAGCCTACCATTGTAGCGGGTAAAACTTGATTTATCACCTCCTACAATACCTTTCTGATCAAGAAACGAACCACCTATAGAATAAGTGGTTTTATCTGATCCTCCGGATACAGACAAAGAATAATTTTGTATAGGTGCCTGCTGGAAAACCTCGTTCTGCCAATCAGTTCCGTCGCCAAGCTCCACATTATTAAATGGTGGTTGGGCACTATTTGCTGCAAAAGCCTCATTTTTTAATATGGCATATTCCCGGGCATTAAGCAGGGCTAGCTTATTAGCAGTTTCCTGTAAACCATAATAGCCATTAAATTCAAGGGAAGGTTTGGTATTGGTTTTCCCTTTTTTAGTTGTGATAAAGATCACACCATTCGCTGCCCTTACACCATAAATACCAGCCGTAGCATCTTTTAACACATTGATCGATTCAATATCGGAAGGATTGAGTGCGTTTAAGCCTTCATGAGAATATGGTGTTCCATCCACAAGTATCAAAGGAGAATTTTCACCGTTTGTTGACAACCCCCTGATCCTGATGTTTAATGCACCTCCAGGGGAACCGGATGCTGTAGTAATGTTTACACCAGCTGCCTGTCCCTGTAAAGCCTGTTCAATCCGTTGCGGATTTAAAGACTGGATTTCATCTGCATTTAATGCAGATACCGATCCGGTCAATTCTTTTTTGGTAGAAGTTCCATACCCTATAACCACAATTTCTTCCAAAGATTGAATGCTTTCTATCAATCGTATATCGATGATTGACCTGTTTCCAACCAAGACCTCTTCGGTAACATAACCAATAAAACTAAAGATAAGTGTGCTGTTTTCCGAAACTTCGAGGCTGTAAGTGCCGTCTATATTTGTAACTACTCCCCTGTCAGCACCTTTAATCAGCACATTTACGCCAGGCAACGCTTCACCACTCATATCTGTTACAGTTCCCGTGATGGTCGATTGACCAAATGCAGCTGTAGTGAGTGCGACTAATAAGTAAATCAGTAATCGTTTTTTCATAATAATGGATTTAAACATATAAACAAATATTTGCGATCGCTATGTAAAGAACCGGGTTTAAAAGACAAAACCCAAAAAAAAGAATACATCATAAATACATCAATGACTTTATTATAATTTCTCAATTATTCATCAGTATAGTAACAAACCTGCTTTATTTGAATAAAATGAATATTTTGCCTGAACAATAACTTCTATCCATTTGCTCGCAGATCGTTTCACAATACATCATAATTGCTTAACTTTATTTTCGCATTTATAATGTATGTCCAAAAAAGGAACGCATATTAAAAAACAACAGTGAAAAAGAAATACCTATTCGTTTTAGCAATCTTTATTTTTACTTCACCTCTATATTCCCAGGATTATGGTCTGGGGCTCCCTTTTATAAGGTATTATCAAAGCATGGAATATAATGGGGGAATTCAAAATTGGAGTTTTGCACAAAACAATGTCGGTTTGATTTATGTGGCAAACAATTTTGGTGTTTTGGAATATGATGGTTCCTCCTGGAATCGATATACCCCAACTTATGGAACAAAAGTACGGCACGTGTCTATTGATAAGAGTGGCAAAATATACGTAGCCAGCCAGGGAGACTTTGGTTACCTTTTTCCGGACAGCAATGGGCTTTTGCAATATACTTCACTTGCTGACAGTTTGCCTGAAATCCACAGAAATTTTGATGAGACGTGGCGGGTATTTTTTGATCAGGACCAGGTCATCTTTTGCACGTTCAGAAAAATATTTATTTTCAGAAATGATGAATTGATTAATGTAATCAATCCTGAATACGCTCCGGAGAATTTCTTTTACACCAATCACAGGGTATATGTAAATCAAGTGGAAACAGGACTCTCCTATCTGGAAGGAAATGAATTGAAATTAATTCCAGGAGGTGAAAAACTCAAAGGGTTTACCATCACAGGAATAATAAAACATTCCAACAACGAATTGTGGATATCAACCCTCCACAATGGGATTTTTATTTATGACGGGGGTAAAATCATGAGGTGGGCACACTCTATTGATGCGCTTCACCAATCATCCATCAACTACGCTATTCGATTGAAGAATGGCAATTTTGCAATTGGAACACAAAACAATGGCCTTTTTATTGTTACGCCGACAGGTGATCCATTACTACATCTAAATAAATATAGAGGCCTGAACAACAGAACCGTTCTGAGTCTATTTGAGGATGCTCAAAATAATTTATGGGTAGGCCATAACAATGGCATTACCTGCATTGAACTTGGAACGCCTTTCACTTATATCAATGAGCAGGTAGGGTTGCCTGGTACAGGTTATGCTGGTTTTCTCGATGGAAACAGGCTATACCTAGGCACAAACAACGGTTTATATACCAAAGATATAGGAGACGACAAGTTTTCAGATTATCAGTTTATAGAAAATACAGAAGGTCAGGTGTATTCCATCAATAAGTTAAATGGAAGGTTGCTGGCAGGACATCACCAAGGCACATTTGAAATCATAAAAGATAAATCGTACAAACTAAGCGATATCCAAGGGGCGTGGACATTCCTGAGACTAAAGGATAAACCTGACCATATTATTGAAGGTACCTATAAAG
>JAEWLI010000124.1 GCA_023393375.1 Bacteroidota bacterium | reverse complement strand
CTACCTATATTGGATGATGGCAAATAGGTTTAGCTCTGGTGCTTTAAGCGGAGTTATTGATGAATTTTTGCCTGATTTATGGCATTTGGTCGTCTTAATTTTTCTAATTAAAGCCTTATACTTTCCTGAGCTTATAGTAAGTATAGGACAGATTTATAATCCATGGTAGAAATTTGCTGCTAATATAATGCATAATTTTATTCGTGAAAAGTCAGTACAAAATATAATCAGTATAATGTATGATGATAAGACAACATAAAGTGAAAGAAAATGGTTAAACAGATCAAAAAGATTACCTTTTTAAAGCTAATATATTTATGGATTTATTCAGAACGCTGACTACCAAAGAGAAAGCCCTGAAAATCAACCTGGATCTGAGCATATATGGATCATTTGCCGAAATCGGTGCAGGTCAGGAAACTGCCGCACATTTTTTTAAAGTCGGTGCAGCATCGGGGACCGTAGCCAAAACCATGTCAGCTTATGATATGAAGTTTAGCGACATCATCTATGGTAAAAGTAAAAGGTACGTGAGTGAAGAGCGTTTGATGATGATGTTGGAGCATGAATTTCAATTGCTGTTAGAACGATTGCCACACCGAGTTTCCAGCACAAGGTTCTTTGTTTTTGCCAATACGGTGCAGACATTAAATTTTCACAAAACCAATGCAGGGGAAGGTTGGATAGGTTTCCGGTTTCAATTAAGCCCTAATGCTCCTTTTAATGAATGTGTGATTCATGTTTTACTCAAAGATAATGATGCCGTTCTTCAGCAGCATGTTTTAGGTGTTTTGGGTGTAAACCTGATTTTTGCCTGTATGCACGTTACAGATGCGGAAGAGATTATGCAATCACTTATGGATAATATTTCATCCGACAGGATTGAAATCGATTATTTTAAAATCAATGGTCCTGATTTTAAGCATGTGGACAATCGTTTGATGGCTTTAAAATTAGTGAAGTTCGGATTGACACGAGCTACTATGTTTGATCCCAATGGCAAGGTGCTTCAACCTGCGGATGCCCTTTATAAAAAATCTGTCCTGATTTTAAGAGGGAGATTCAGACCTCCCACTCATGTAAATTTAGACATGTTACATGCAGCAAGAGAAATAATGGCTACGCAAGAAGAAATCCACACCAGTAAAATAAATGTCCTGGCTGAGCTCACGTTAAACGATCTCTCTGGAGAAGAAGGGATTAGCGATAAGGATTTTCTCCATCGAGCAGATATATTGGGTTCTCTTGGCTTGAATGCTATGATCTCCGATTATCAGAAATATTTCCGGTTGGCAGAATATATCACACAATTAACTTCCGAAAATATCCGCATCGTATTGGGTTATGACAGCCTTGAAAAGTTATTCGACGAAGCCTATTATACAGATCTGAGTGGTGGCATTCTGGAATCATTTGGAAGACTTTTCAAAAAAAATGTAAAAGTGTATGTTTATCCTTGTTTAAAAAACAATCATGGCATAACACAAAGTAAACACATGAAGTTGTCGGATAAATTAGACCATGTGTTTCAATATTTGTGTAAAAACCAACAGATCATTGATTTACCTTCAGTAAATATGGAACATATGGAGATCTATTCTGACGACGTACTTCATATGATCCAAAATGGAGTTGATGGTTGGGAAAAACTGGTCCCATCGCAAGTAGTTGATGCTATCGTTTCAAAAGGATTGTTTGATTATAATTTATTAAAACCGTCTGATTAAGGATAGTTGGTATATTTTATGATCAGAATATTAATTTGATACAAGAACAATCAAACAGAAATGTCAGCACACATCAAAATTAAGGATGCTTCACTCAATGAGGCAAATGAACTTTCTTCCCTATGCAGGAAAGCTTATACAGAAAACTTTTCAGATCATTGGCAAGAAGGTGCGTTGGATAGGTATTTAAATAAAGTGTTTACGCTGGAAAAAATCAAAAATGAACTTAAGGATGGAAACATTAAATATTATGTTGGATTGATTAAGGATGAACCAGCAGGTTTTATGAAAATAAAACTAAATAGTTCGCTTGAAAACTTACCAACAATTAAAGGTCTGGAAATTGAAAAGTTATATATCCTGCCAACTTATCACCGTTTTGGACTTGGAAAAGCACTTTTAACTCAGGCTATAAAAATTGCATACTCTTTTCAAAATAATCTTATATGGTTAGATGTTATAGATCAAAATACAAAAGCTATTAATTTTTATAAATCAATGGGATTTACATATTTTGCTTCAAAGCACTTCGATTTTCCAGGCTTTAAGAATGAATTTAAAAATATGTGGATCATGATAAAATTCCAGTGAATAATCATATTTAAACTTTATTTATAAACTAAATCTTTGTATATTTCATTATAATAAAATAAAATTCCTATTTATTATATAAATCATATTATTTACAAATTATAAATATTATATTTGTTAAAAAAAAACTACTAATCGATAATGGAAGATCATAATGTAAATACAACTGTTGATGTGGCTGTTTTATTTTTGATTTTTAACAGGCCTGGAACGACTGCATTGGTGTTTGATCAACTTCGGAAGGCCAAACCATCACGCTTATATATAGCAGCGGATGGGCCGAGGAACAAGGAAGATGAATTAAAAGTGAAACAATGTCGTGAAATCGTATCACACATAGACTGGGAATGTGAAGTCAAAACAAAATTTAGTGAAATCAATTTAAACTGTGGGAAAGGTCCTTATGAAGCCATCCAATGGTTTTTTCAGCATGAGGAAATGGGAATTATACTGGAAGATGATTGTTTGCCAGCGATTTCATTTTTCAGGTACTGCAAAGAACTGCTGGATGTATATAAAACAGACACCAGGGTAATGATGATAAGTGGGGATAATTTTGTAGACGGTTGCAGTGGAGACCCGGATTATTCCTATTATTTTTCCAATTTTAATTTAAGCTGGGGGTGGGCCACTTGGAGAAGGGCATGGGATCTATATGACTTCACCATGAAGAATTATAATGAGGTCTTGAAAAAAGGTTATTTTGATCATGTTTTCGTAAATATGTTGGATAAAAAATACAGATTGACTAAATTACAAAGAACCTTTGATAAAGGTCCGAATATTGACTGGTGGGATTATCAGTGGCAATATACTTTATTGACTCAATCAGGGTATTGCATAGTACCAGAAGTAAATCTCATAAAAAACATTGGATTTAATGCTGAAGCCACGCACACAACTAACAATCTAGATAAAAACGGAAACGTCCCTACATGTGAAATTAATTTTCCATTAAGACATCCAAGGTTCGTAATCCGCAATGTAGATGAAGATAAACGACTATTAAACTTTTTTATAAAATCCAAACTTAAAGCCCGGCTATCTAAAATTTGGCCAATTGGGGCATAATTAAAATTTTTCCATGAAAATAGGCATTACCGGACCGATTTTAGTAAAATCGTTAGAACATCATCTTGACTCCACTGAAAAGAATAATATTTCTGGGATGGGTGGCACTGCTGTAAATATAATAATTAATGGTTTACTGAAACTTGGACATCAAGTATCAGTATATTCACTTGATCCCAAGGCAACAGAAAAGACCATCTTGTCGGGTAGAAATCTTAAAATATATTTTGGCCGCTTCAGAGGCAAAGCCAGGTACCAGATGTTGGATAATTTCTATTATGAGTCCCGGCAAATCCGGGACTTTATTATTGAAGACAAACCAGACATTGTACATGCTCACTGGACTTATGAATATGCCATGGGGGCATTAATGTCAAAATATCCTCACCTGATTACATTCAGGGATGAATCGTGGGAAATTTTAAAATATTTTAAAGATATCTATCGGTTTTTTCGTCTGATACTTGACTTCCGGGTAAGGTACCGGGGTAAAAACTTCAGTGTAAATTCAATTTATCTTCAGGAAAAATTAAATTACTTCAAAGAAGGACTTCCGGTCATTTCCAATCCGATCAATGAGGAAGAAATATTGGATAAGCCAAAGGTGCATCCAGCTGGTAGCATAAAAATAGTTAGTTCGCTCAACGGGTGGAGTAAAAGGAAAAATCCGGAAGTTGCATTACAAGCTTTCCGAATGCTTCGGGATGAATTCGGGGAAAAAGTTGAATATCATCTTTATGGTCCCGGGTTTGATCCGCTCAATACCGGTTATCAATGGGCTAAAGAAAACAAATTGCTCGAGGGTGTATATTTCCATGGCGAGGTAAATCATGTGGAAATGATGAAAATGTTTTCTACAATGGATGTAATGCTTCATCCAGCCTTAGAAGAGTCTTTTGGAAATACATTGATAGAAGGATTGGCCAAAGGATTGCCTGTTATAGCAGGTGAGAAAGCAGGGGCTGTGCCGTGGGTACTTAATGAAGGTAAAAATGGACTATTGGTAGATGTTACCTCGCCCGAGGCTGTATATAATGCACTGAAACAACTGGTGATTGATCAGTCCCTTTACAATACATTAAGTGCTGATGGCTTAGGTTATGTAAAAGAAAATTTCTCTTCAATGATGATAGCCAGAAAATATACTGATTTGTATGAACAAATTCTTGGTAGTAAAACTGTATCTATAAATGCATAATAGCACTTGCTTTTATATTAAAATTATACATAGAATATATCCTATATTTGCAGCACTAATCTAATTCGGATGAATCATAAGAAGCTATTACATATACTTCATGAAATAGAATATAGTGGTGCTGAAATCATGTTAAATTATTCCGCTAACTATTTTAAGGAACATGGATATGAATTGCATGCGCTCAACAGTGAGCCTAAGTTAGGCAATTTTGCCCCAACACTTGAAAGTTCTGGATTTAAAATCATCCATATACCTAACACCGAGTTTTGGAAACACTTAAAACAATTTCACCATATTTTGAAGAGGGAAAAGTATAGTGTGATACATAATCATACCGAACAATATTTTTTTTGGTATGCACTGATTGCCAGATTGAACGGCATCAAATTTCTTTATATGGTTCACAGTAACTTTGTATTTTCTAGAATCATACGCATTAAAAGAACCTTTTATAGATTATTTGCGAAATTCGTATTTAATGTAACTTATGTCGCAATTAGCAACAACGTTCAGAAGAATGAACTAAAGCAATTTTTCAATCGGACGACTTTGATTCCAAACTGGGTAAACCCTGATGTATTTTTTCCGGTTAAAAATCAAATGGAAAAAGAAACATTGAGAAATTTGCTGAATATTCCCTTAAAGTCATTTGTGTTGCTGTCGGTAGGAACTTGCAATGAAGTTAAAAATCATATTGATATTGTAAAGGCAATGGCCATTGTGAAACTAAAATATAATGATATTTTATATTTGAACATAGGAGATGGCCCAATGAGAGAACCACTTGAAAAAATGACACAGGATCTAGGACTATCCAATCAAATATACTTTTTAGGTCAACGAGGGAATGTAAAAGAGTATCTTAGAGCTTGTGATTTATATATCATGACTTCTAGATTTGAAGGTTTAAGTATTTCAATGCTCGAAGCTTTGTCTTGTGAATTACCAGCAATAGTTTACAATAATCGTGGGTTAAGGGACTTAGTAATTAATGGCAAAACCGGATTTTTAATAGATGAAAAACCTGAGATTTTAGCGGAAAAGATTATTGAGCTTTACAAAGATCCGAATCTTACAAAAAAAATGGGTGAAGAATCAGGACGATTTGTCAAAGAAAACTATAATATGTACAGTTCAGTTGAAAAATTGCATAATTTATACCAATCATGATTTATATTGTAATCCCAGTTTTTAATAGAATTAACTTTACCAGGGATTGTCTAAACTCCCTACAAAAACAAACCAATAAAAACTTTACTACCATTGTTGTAGATGATGGCTCTACAGATGGCACTTCTGAAATTATCAAAAAACAATACCCTGAAGTAGTACTGCTTCAGGGTGACGGAAATTTATTTTGGACGGCAAGTGTAAATCTGGGTATCGAATATGCTCTTCAAAAAGACGCAGTACATGTGATGACCTTGAATAATGATGTAATCGCACCGGAGGATTATATCGAAAATATGTACAAATGGATAAAAAAGAAACCGGAGGCAGTTTTAGGATCACTGGAAATCGATGCTAATTCTAAGAAAATCATTTTTGGAGGACAAAGGATCAATTGGATAAAAAGCTCCTATCAATCACTTCTGGACATACTTCCTGAAAAGGATTGGCATGGCATTCATGCTGTCACACATCTACCTGGACGAGGGTTGTTGATTCCTTCCAAAGTATTTAAAAAAATTGGTCTTTTTGATCAAAAAATATTTCCACATTATATGGCAGATTATGATTTTACACATAAACTGTTGAGACATGGTTTTGAAATGTATTGTAACTTCGATGCCAAATTGTACACATATCCTCAGGAAAGTGGTGATTCAATGATTCGTCAAAAGAAAAGCCTTAAAAATTACTACAACCACCTTTTTAGTATTAAGGGTGGCGGAAATCTTAGAAACTTCACTTGGTATGCCTGGAAAAATTGTCCTAAAAAGTACCTGCCTGTTTATTTATTAATGGGATACGCACGTCGTGTTGGGGGGTATTTAGTTAAATAATTATTTAATGTAGGAAAGTTTTTTGGGTTTGAAATTTGTTGAATGTGTCTGAAATGGTTCGGATATTCAAATTTAACAATTAGCTCCCATATAACAGCGGATGAGCTGTGAAGTTGGAGATTTGGAGAGTCGGGTCCAAGATCGGGGCTTTCTATTACTTTCTACGGTAGCTTTGCTGAAAGTGGGGGACTATGAACTAACAGCTAAATGAAACCTTCCAATCCTAAGCCCACCCCAACCTACACGTTTTGCTATTAGAAGTAATATAACTCTCTTCTCCCTCCCAACTACACCTTATTTATAAATTAATTACCTTTGTGCCTTGTTTTTTCACGATGTGGACCAATTTCGCTCATATAGTCATTAAATACAGGTTTTACCTGATTATTGTTATTGCAATAGTCACAGCGTTTATGGCCTGGCATGCCAAAGATGTTCGTCTGAGTTATGACTTTTCTAAAGCTGTCCCTTCACATGATCCGGATATGGTTCAATTTCAGGAATTCCGGAAAAATTTTGGTGAAGACGGAAACATCATCGTAATAGGAATGCAGGACAGCGCGTTGTACACACCCGATAATTTCTTGTCTTTAAAATTACTCTCTGATGAACTGGCTCGACTAAACGGTGTAACAGGAGTAGTATCACTGACCAACCTAATGGTATTGGAAAAAGATATCCATGAAAAACAATTCAATATCCAGCCGATAATGACTTCCCAGCCGGAAACCCAACAAGAACTCGACTCCCTTCTGAATCTTGTAAAATCACAAAAATTTTACTCTGGACAATTGCTGAATGATGA
>JAEWLI010000088.1 GCA_023393375.1 Bacteroidota bacterium | reverse complement strand
AGTTAAAGAGAGCAGTTCCGAAATCATTTTCTCATACAACATAGTGAATTCGGACAGCACAAATGACTCAACAGTTCAATCGCCATTTATTGTTATTCAAATTCCAAAATCGCGAAAAGTGATCAAGTTCATTGCAAATGGAAAAGAATTGGGAAAAGGACAGGAACTGTATATACAAAACTAAAAAGACAACTGCCGCTAATAAGAATGTATACACCATAGTGAATAGCCATCCTATCACAATAAAAAAGCCATTGTCTATCAGACTATGGCTTTATATCACTTAAAAATAATAATTATTAGGATTGGTATTAATATATCGGTTGTTTATTCTTTTCTATGCCTTTTAAAAATCCTCTGAACAATCGGAGGTGCTTTTCTTCGTCACCCTGTAGTTCGATGCACAAATCCTGGGTTACATAATCTACTCCATCGGTCAATTGAATCATGTATTTATAGTGCGCGATAGCATCTTCTTCTGCATCTATAACTCCTCGAATTACGCTTTCTAAATCAGTGGTATCTGATGGTGGTTGAGATGTTTTTTGTTCTGATATAAAAGAAGCGGAACCCTCTACTATGCCATCAAGCTCTTTTATCCTTTCTGCAAGTTTCCTGGAATGCCCCAATTCATCAATTACCTCTTTCTCTAGTATTTCCCGTATTTCCTGGCCTCTGATTCCATCCAGATTAATTGAATTGGCTTGATAATTTATAACTGTTTCTATTTCTTTCCAATAAGCCATTTGTAATGCTTTTACTATTTCCTCTCTCTTACCCATATCAAATTATTTTTGGTGTTAACTAGATATTAAACATACCCAAATAGGTTTTTGTTTTTCTAAAACCGTGGTAATTGCTTTTTAAAAACAGATCAATGCCGGTTATACAATTTCATCTGATTAAATATTTTTTTTGCCAGCTGGGGATTAATTTGATCAGGTAATACCCTCCAGATCCAGTTTCCCTGCGCCACAGATGGCACATTCATCCTGCTTTCCTGACCCAATCCCAAAGCATCCTGAATTGGGAATATTACCAGATTGGCTACTGACATGAATGCCATAGTTAAAAAAGCTTCATGAACATTATATTCATTTATTTCTTTTTGAAGGTAAGCTGCGATTTGGATCCGATCTTCATCGTTGGCTTCATTTATATACCATCCTTTTACAGTATTATTATCATGGGTACCCGTGTACACTACGCAATTATGGACATGATTGTGAAGAATGTAAGGATTGTTCGCCATTTCCGGACCAAAAGCAAATAACAATACTTTCATACCGGGCATTTCGAACGTTGAGATCAAATCCCTGACATCATCATCGATAGTGCCCAAATCTTCAGCGATGATCGGCAATTCCGGAAATTTGTTTTGCAGTTTGGTAAAAAATGCTTTGCCCGGCCCTTTGGCCCAAGCTCCATCTATGGCAGTGGTATGATGTGCTGGCACTTCCCAATAAGCAGAAAATGCCCGGAAATGATCCAAGCGAATCATATCAAACATCAACAGGCTGTGAGACACCCGATGGATCCACCAATCATAGTCATTTTCTTTTAACAAATCCCATTTGAAAATTGGTGTGCCCCAAAGTTGACCAGTTTTGCTGAAATAGTCAGGTGGTACGCCTGAAACTGTGGTGGGATGGCCTTGATGGTCTAATTTGAAATAGTGTGAGAATGACCAAACATCAGAGCTGTCGTAACTAACGTAAAACGGCATATCTCCGATAAAAGCAATATTTTTTAACTGGCAATATCGTTTAAGCGCAAACCATTGTTCGAAGAAGATAAACTGTAGGAATTTCTCTCTGTCGATACTCTCCTGCAATTCAAGACGAGCAATATCCATAGCATGCGGTTCTCTTTTTCTCAGGTTATCGGGCCATTCTTTCCACGATTTTCCCTCAAATTGCTGCTTGATGGCAACGAATAATGCGTAGTCGTCAAGCCAATAGCTGCTTTCATTGCAAAACCGCTCGTAAGATAACTTTTTGTTGGGGGTCAGGTTTTGTTTAAAATTTTTAAAGGCAATATCAAATAAATAGTCTTTAAAAGCTTTTACAAGAATATAATCTACTATAGAATCCCTAAAATAATATTTGTTCTGTAAATCGTCTGCAGTTACGTACCCATCTTTATACAATATGTCAGGACTAATGAGGAGGGGGTTGCCGGCAAAAGCTGACAAACTACTGCAGGGCCAATATCCATTTCCTTCGTCTATGGGGTTTAATGGAAGGATTTGCCAATAATGTTGACCTGCTTGTTCCAGTATATCTGCAAAATGGTACGCAGAAGGGCCTAAATCGCCTATTCCATAAGAGGAAGGCAGGGAGGTGATGTGCAATAATATGCCGCTTGCTCTTTTTTTCATTCAGTTGATCCGGTTAAAAATACGATTGGGTAACTCGCAAAAATATCTTTAAAATTTATGAATTCATCAAAACCAAAGGTTTCTTCTGTAAAGATATTTTTCCAGATAAAAGGTGCATTTCTTGGTAGCTTCAAGTGGGTATTTTTCCATGCTTGTGCTATCGGAAGATCCTGATCAGGTATAAATGAAGCTAAATGATGTGGTACAACGGTCAATGACCAAAGATTTTGATGATTTCTAAAAAAACCTGTTGCATGCTGCTGATGTTCCCCTGAAATGTTAGCTGGAATATATTTACCGTATTTAAAAAGCTCGGGACAATTCATTCTTTCTTGAAGTGCTTTATAAATAGTATAAAGTTTTATTTTACCATTTGCTTTTTCGGCCCATAAGCTTCTAATCAGATTTTCTTGATTTCCAGAGCTTTTAATCTCCTCCAGGAAACCATTTCTAAGTTCATAATCCACCGGACGACGGTTGTCGGGATCAACCAGGCTCAGGTCCCATAATTCACATCCCTGGTAAATGTCAGGAATTCCCGGAGCGGTAATTTTCAACAATTGTTGGGCTAGCGAATAGATTATACCATAGTTGGATATTTGTCTGACAAAAGGTTTTAATTCATTTAAAAAACCATGTTCAGGGTTAAGGATATTATTGATAAATTCCAAAATGCCAAACTCATAGATCTGATTGGGCGACGACCAGTTTGAGTTCTCTTTGCCTTCCCGCACCACCTTCAACATATAATCCTTTATTCGTTCTTTAAAAGTATCATCTATGTCACCTTCCATGGGAAATGCACCACAAATGGTCTGATAAATAAAATACTCATCGTTGGGTTCTGGCGATGTTTTCCCTTCTTTAAATTTGATAAAATTTTTATTTATTTTTTTCCATTTTTCCAATTCACTTTGCCATAACTCAGGAAGTTCACTGATCACATTCATCCTAAGCCGCATATCTTCTCCTCTTTTGGTGTCATGTGTGGCTGAAGCATTCAGGGCATGTGGATAAGTCAATTGCCTCTCGATCATTCTTTCATGAAACTCCTGAGGTGAAATACCAAAAATATCAGGGGAATTGCCGACTTCGTTGTGCGATATCAGTCTGTTATACAAATAAAAAGTAGTGTCTTCCACCCCTTTAGCTTCGAGCGGACCTGTGAATTGTTGGCACCTCATCAAGAAATAGAGTTTATTTTCTGCGAATAAAGGGTCTTCTACCGGAGGTTCTGTAAAAAGATGAAATAAATACTTTAATTCCTTTTTCAGTTCCGGGTTCCATTCTACTGCTTCATTGTAGGCTGTTCGTAAAATAGCTACCTCTTTTTGGTGGATCGGATATTGAGTGGGATAAATCCTATAAACAGGATGCATTACCAAAAATATGGCCAAGGCTTCTTTTAATCGATCCGGCTCTATGCCCATTTCACTATCTGGCATCAGATTTAGCATCTGCATCTGGTGAAACAGATTATTAAGCTCTCCACCCATTCGATTATGCAGAATAAAGGATTTTTTCTCCTTTACCAGTTGATGATAATCTATTCTTTCGTTCAGAATGTTCTGATACAGTTGGGTCAGCTTATTCTTATTCTGCCAGTTAGTAAAAAGGTGGGAAATGGTAGACATAAAACCATATCCGGTAGTACCTTGGACAGGCCAATGCAAAGGCATTGATTCTTCCCATTCCAGTATTTTTTCAACAACAACGTACAGATCGTCACCAAAAAGATTGCGTAACCGCTGCAAATATGCACCAGGATTGAATAAGCCATCAATATGGTCAATTCTGAGGCCATGAAGTAATTCTTTATCCCAAAGTCTTTTAAGGAATCTATGATAACGATTAAAAACCTCAGGATTATTGATATCAAGACAAATAAGGTCGTTGATTGTAAAAAACCTCCTGTAATTGATCTTTTTTTCTGTCACCTGCCAATAGGTGAGCAAATAATGTTGAATCTCAAGTAAATAATTTATACTGGCCTGGTCATTATTTATTCTCTTCAAGGCTTTGTCGATAGCACTTCTGATTTGTGGGGAATTTTGATATTGGGAATAAAGATTAAATTTAAAATTTTGCCACTCCTCGTCGATGATATCAGCTGATTCAACAAAATAGGTAATCTTTTCCTGAAGATGCATAAACATTTCAAAAGTACTGCTTACTGCATCATATTCATCGTTGACATTCCCCTTTACCTGACTTAAAATTATCTCGTATGATTTTATATTCAAAGGATACCGATTTTCAAAATAATCAATATAAAAGCCCTCATTATCCAGTGCGATTTTTATTTCATTGTGAGATAAAGCTTCTTTAATCGGGCGTCCCAGAAATGGGGTCATGATTTTATCCTGAATATCTGGATCAGGGTCATTCCAGTTGATATCAAAAAAATGGTAAAACCGGGACTTATCCCCTTTTTCAAAAATATCGGCTAAATATCGGTTATGATGATGAAAAGCCATATGATTGGGTGCGATATCCTGAAGCCATCCAATTCCTAATTCTTTAAGTTTATTGCCTAATATTTCAAACTCCTCTTCAGTACCGATTTCAGGGTCAATTTTTTCGGGATCTATGCCATCATAACCATGCATGCTCCCTGGTCGTGAATGCAGAAATGGGGATGCATAAATGGTACTGATGCCCAGATTTTTTAAATAGGTAGAAATATCACTCAGATTTTTGAATGTAAATTCATGGTGTAATTGAATGCGATAAGTTGCTGATGGTATATACATCACATTTTCATATTTAGGTTTTCGTATAGTGTATGAAACAAGTTAATCCACGTTTGGGCTTTATCATCGCCCCGTTCGCTGCGGTATGAGAAACCCTCATAATATATCCTGCGGATAAGGAAACACAAATTTTCGGATTTCCATAAGTCTAATGTCAATGGTGTCTTTTTAAGTAGTATAAGCAAGTCCACAATACTTTTCATCAGATCTACATCTTCAGCCGATTCAAATAGCTGTTCCATAAGGGTGGTAATCCGTTGTGTAGCGATGTAGTTTAATGTAAGCGTATCCAGTTCAACAGACAATTTTTGTATCTCATTGATAATCCTGTTTAATTCATAAAAATCAGGTTTTTCCTGCTCCAAAATTCTTTTCAGTTTTGAATTCACCACGAAATCCAAAGGGATTTTCAATGGATGGGGTAAAGGGATACTGAGTTCTTTTACAGCTTGCATAATCAGATAATTATTTTCATAGAATTGGCTGAGCATATTCTCAACTGTAACAGAAGTGTTTTCCAATACCTGGTTGATGATCCGCTTTTGATCATCTTTAAATAAATGCCAAAACGAATAACTGTGTGCACCAAAATGTTTATCCATTAACAGGATAATTTCATGTACATTACTTTTATTGAACGAAGCTTGAATTTCCTTTTTAGTTTCCAGAAAAAATGATTCGTTTTCAAACTCTCTTACCCCACCAAAAATATGGTGATCTCCCAGGTATAGTACCGCAAAGGTAACCATGTGTTCTTCCCGTGTAATCTTAGATTTTAATAAAGCTTTGCCTAATGCCAGCTTGTATTTTCCAGCCTCATGCAATTCATAATTCTGTGCTTCAGCCACATAACTGTAGATATTTACTTTTTCGGGATATTCCGAAAAAATAGATGATATGGCATAGTGAGCACCTACCCTGTGCAGGTCAACAATCGCTGGCTTAACAAATTTTGTATAAGCATTGGCGGCATTTTCCATTTCAGGTATATTGCTCTTTGCATCAGCTAGTATTTTTAGGAATCCCGACTCCAGGCTTCTGTTCCCTACTTCACCAGCAAGTTGCATGGCACGGGCGGCATACATGATATCCTGCATGGATTCAATACCAGTGACTTCGTCAAAAAACCAACCGCAACTCGTATACATCAGCATGGCATGGTATTGCATTTCGAGTAGTTTCAGAAAATGTGTTTGCTCCTTCTTGGTCATCACCCGCTGCACATGTTTATAAAAAAACCTGTCGATATTGGCATCAGATCTGTCCAATATCAATGTGATGTACTCATCTCTGACTTTCCAGGGTTGGTCGGTATATTTCGACATATTTCGCTCAAAAATCGGAGCAAGCTCATCCCTTAACCAATCGAATGCTTCCCTCAAGGGTTTTCGCCATTCCTGGTTCCAGCCACTTCTGCCTCCTGTATTACACCCACAATTGCTTCGCCATCTTTCTACACCATGATAACAGCTCCATGAAGAATTTTCTGCAATTTCTACTTCATATTCCGGGGGGTGTTTTTCTAAATAATCCCCATAAATGGTAAGATTGATGTCTTTGTTTTTGTCAAGAACATTCAGGCAGTAGGTAAGCCCCATTTCCCCAAATCGGTGATGATGACCATAGGTTTCACCATCTGTAGCAATATGGATCATTTTTGGGTGTACAGTATCTTCTTTGACCTGCTCCCACAAACGGTTGGCAAATTTATCGCCATTGTCCAGTAACCTTTCGAATGCTATACCCTGGGAAATAGGACCGTCATAAAAAAATAAATTGATTGAATTTCCGGATGGCAGCTTGCATACATACGAATTTCTGGGATCTATTTTTGCATGAGTGGCATCCTGCCATTGGCTTTTTTTGGGTTTTACCACTACCTCAGTTATTCCTGTATTGGTGACAATGCTGAGGCTTTTCTCCTCCTTCAGTTCTTTTGGAGCGTCATCATCGGGCAAAGCACGAAATCGTTTTGCCTGATAGGGGGACAATATCGTATATTTAATTCCATATTCGGCCAAAATCTCCAGTGTAGGCGTGTCAACGGCTGTTTCTCCTAACCACATGCCTTCGGGGAATCTTTCAAACCTTTTTTCGAAATCCCTGATTCCCCAAATTACCTGAGTGCGTTTATCTTTTTCATTGGCAAGAGGCATGATCATGTGGTTATAAACCTGTGCAATTGCTGATCCGTGCCCATTAAATCTTTTCTGACTTTCCTTATCGGCTTGAAGTATGGCTTCATAAACATCCCTGGAATTTTTTTCCATCCACTCCAATAGAGTAGGGCCAAAGTTGAAGCTCATCCGGGAATAGTTGTTGATGATTTGTAAAATTCTGCCTTCATGGTCTACAAACCGTGAAGCTGAGTTTCTGGCATAACATTCAGCTGTAATCCGATGATTCCAGTCGTGATAGGGATAAGCTGAATCCTGCATTTCTACTTCGTTCAGCCATGGGTTTTCTCGCGGCGGCTGATAGAAATGTCCGTGTATACATACATATTTATTTTCCATGTTTAAACAAATTTTTAATCTGGTTATGGATTATTTACTCCTTTGGTAAACTACAATGCTGTGGGCTTTAAGGTTTGCTTGTAATGTCCTAATAAAAGTTGCAGGCATTGCAGTACCAGGACCTGACCATTGGTCATCTGCAGAATCCATGATTTTTTCCCAGATATGTTCTTCTATAAAATAAATTATTTCCTCTTTATCATTAGGGTGAAAATTTAATAAACCTAACAGCTCTTGGGTTTCAGTTTTTTGGTGTACCACAAGGATCTGGTTGTCAGTGATCCATGTGTTTATTTTCCTTCTGTCGAACTCATCAAAAATCTCATTTTTTTGCCTGAGTGATAGCCATTTTTGGTAGTATCGAAATAAAGTAGACGATTTATTATCATCTGTCTTCCAACTCAATTTCGATTGTTGAAAAGTATTTTCCGATTGTGGGTCAGGTGTTTCTTCAGAATTATGGAAATCCTTAAATTCATTTTTTCGTCCATTTCGTACAGCTTCTACCAAATTTTCATCGGTATGGCTTACAAAATAAAGGAATGGATTGGTTTCACCATATTCTTCACCCATAAACAACAATGGGATATAAGGAGAAAGAAAAATTGTTCCTGCTGCTAGTTTTTGAGCTTCGAAAGAAACTAACGTTGATAACCTTTCTCCCAGCATCCTGTTCCCAATCTGGTCGTGGTTTTGCGAAAAAACAACAAATTGATTAAAAGGATTACCAGATGCATCATTGCCAAATACTTTTTTTCGATGTGCCGAGAATGTGCCGTTATAAATAAAAGTATCTGAAAAGCCTTTCCTCAAATGTTCAAGACTGCCAAAATCAGCGTAATAACCCATTTTCTCTCCCGTAATCAAAGCATGGATGGCATGGTGAAATTCATCAACCCATTGGGCATGAAGGCCAAAACCTCCCACCGGATGTGGTTGAATAAACTTGGCATCATTCAAATCGCATTCGGCAATTAAATATTTTCTAACTCCCAAAATCTCGCTCAAACGTTCGGTTTCTTCTGTCAATTCTTTTAAAAAATGTTTGGCTGAGAGGTCTTTAATAGCATGAACAGCATCAAGCCTAAGGCCATCTATATGAAAATCCCTGAACCACATCAGTGCATTTTGAATAAAGAAGTTTCTTACATGGTCGCACCAGGCATCGTCAAAGTTGAGAGCTTTTCCCCAAGGTGTCTGATATTTGTCTGTAAAATAAGGTCCATATTCAGAAAGATAATTGCCTTCAGGCCCCATGTGATTATACACCACATCCAAAATAACGGCTATTCCTTCCAAATGGCAGGCATTTACCAACTTCTGCAGACCGGAAATGCCACCATAAGATTGATGCACGGCAAAGGGATAAACGCCATCGTAACCCCAATTTCGATTGCCAGGGAATTGAGCTATCGGCATCAACTCAATGGTATTGACACCAAGATCTTTCAGATAACTTAATTTTGGAATAATGGCTTCAAAAGTGCCTTCTGTTGTAAAAGTGCCTACATGAAGTTCGTAAATAATATATTTTCCCAGAGCAAGATTTTTCCATGATTGGTCTGTCCACTGGAATTTGTTCACATCACGAGCTTCTGAAGGGCCATGCACTCCTTGAGGTTGAGACAACGACACCGGATCGGGTCGTACTTTTTCATTATCTAATTTGAATTGGTAAAGGGTTCCGTCAGAAATATTTGCCTCCCCATGCCAATATCCAAAATTATCTTTATTTAAATAGATCTCATCTTTTTTATCAGGATGCAATATTTCCACAGATACGCTTTTGCAAAAAGGAGCCCAAACATCGACACTGGCTTTATACTGATCTAAAAAATTAACGCCGATTTTTCTTCTCATATGGTTACCAAAAAAAGTAAATTGTAATGTTGCTATTGAAGCAGGTTTTTTTCTAACGTATTGATTTTTAATACAATAATGGTTTCCCACTGCAAATGTTTAAATCTTTTCAACTAATTTCCAGATGCTTGAATTCACATCTCAATAAAAGATTTTGATGAAGAATATTTCCATTGCTAATTTTTTATGCACACGTTAAGGTAATGAGCCAAACCATATCCAATATCATATGTTGAGAAGCAAGAAAGGAATGGTTATCTTAACCCGAGTGGATATGAAAGAACAAAGAAAGATCTCTCCCCAACCACCCAAAGGAAAAGAAAAGCTTAAATGGTACGGACCGGGATTGATGTGGATGATTTCGTCTGTAGGCTCAGGCTCTGTATTATTTACGCCTCGTGTGGGAGCCAAGTATGGCTTTGAATTATTATGGATAGCCCTTATCATTATCTTTCTGATGTGGATCATGATTCGGGAAGTAGGCCGCTATTCTGTAGTGACAGGAAAAACAATATTTGACGGATTTAAAGGTATTTCAGGTAAAACCCAATGGCCGATATGGCTGATCTTTCTGCCTCAGTTACTCGCTGCTGTGGTTACTATAGCAGGAATAGCGGCCCTTACGGGAAGTGCATTAATGATAGCTTTGCCTGGAAATCAACAGATTTATGCATCAGGTATTATTCTACTTTCCATCATTCTGGTGATTTCAGGAAGATATTCACTTGTGGAAAAAATAGCTTCTTTTATGGCCGGAATATTAATCTTGATAGTCATTGTAACGACTATTAAAGTCTTTACATCTGCGGGAGAATTTGTTGATGGGCTTATCCCTGGCCTTCCTGAAGACATGGACATGCAGTTTGTAATGCCCTGGCTTGGCTTTATTTTAGCCGGAGCAGCTGGTATTATGTGGTTTTCCTATTGGGTAGTTGCAAGGGAATATGGGGGCAAGCAACTTTCGGACGAAAATATTGAACAGAAAAAAGATGATTCACAGCTTAATTCGGATATCACCGAGAAGTTAAAAAAATGGATGAAAGTAATGTCCAATGCTGCCGCTATTGGTGTAATTGGCGGGGGCTTGGTAATTATCAGTTTTTTGATTTTGGGTACCGAATTACTTAAACCTCAAGGTATAGTCCCCGAGGGCATTGACGTGGCAAAAGATCTTTCCATGCTGCTTTCAGATGTATGGGGAAGAGTAGGGTTTTGGTTACTTATCATAAGCATTACAGTTGCTCTTGCTGGTACCATACTTTCCAATCAGGATGGCTGGGGAAGAATGTTTGCCGATGCCACTCTGATTTTGCTGAGCCGCCGAATCAAGGAAAGTCCTTCCCTTCAGGGGGACCAAGAAAAAAATTGGTGGCAAAAGATTATTACTGACAGGGGAAAGCTGAAAAATACTTATGCAATAATTTTTGGAGCTATTATTCCTTTAATCGTATTTTTTATGATCAGAAACCCGGTAGATATCCTTTCTGTTGCAGGCATTGTTGCGGCAGTTCATACTCCGGTTATTGTTTTCCTTACCCTATATCTTAATCATAAAAGGCTTCCTGATGCATTAAGACCGGGTATAATAAGCAGCATTTTTATGGTGCTGGCAGGATTGTTTTTTACTGCATTTGCCATTTATCATTACGTCACACTTTAATTAACCAAAAAAAAAGGACATTTAATCTAATATCCCCGCCTATAATATTTTTCTTCGTATTCTTTTTCTGAAAGTACTTCAGGCGGACGGTTTTTATATATGGTTATTACTTTGCCATTATGAAAACTTAAATAATCAACTCTAAAGTTCTTATCTCTAAAAGCCACTGTACCATCCATAATATAAAAAGTTGCATCTTCCGGTTCTGCTAGATAAGCTTCAGTTAGCTTTCTTATATTCTTTTTACTTTTGTCGGAAAACCTATAACATGCTAAATCGCTAAATCCTGTAGATCGTATTAACACGATATAATTTTTAATATAAGTATAGTATTGAGGATAACCTTCTTCAGCAGCGGATTTGAGACTCGCATACCAAGGTTTAAAATAGTATTGTCTTTCAATTTCCTTATTTTCATAAGGTTTATAAGTATAAAGAAAAAAATAGCCAATCCCATTTTTCAACAATGAATCTGTATTGATGAGTTCTTCAATTATTGATTCAATGCTATTTTTAAGTAATGAATCCTTTATATCAATTCGGTGAATTTCAATAATAGGTCGTTCCTTTAAAGGCACATTACACGTATCTGGTTGAATTTTAATCCATTCCTGGCTGAAAACACTGTTTGTATGTAGAATAAAAAATGATAAACTAAAATATAAAACCCACCACAGGTTTCTCATTATTCTAAAATTTTAAGTCTCAAATTATTTTTCAAATGTTATTAACTTGGTCTATACGTATTCAAGAATACTCAAATAAATATTTGAGTAAATTTATAGCAGAATTCTATAATGCAAAAATCAAAGGCTTCAGATTAGGGTGAACTCAGGGAATACCATAGCATTCCCTGAGTTTTAGGCTAATATCCTCTCATATAATATTTTTCTTCATATTCTTGTTCTGAAAGTACTTCAGCAGGACGGTTTTTGTAAATGGTTATTACTTTCCCTACATGTAATCTAACTACATCAATTCTGAAGTTTTTATCCCTGAAAGCTACTGTGCCATCCATATTATAAAAAGTTGCATCCTCTGTTTTCGGTAAAAAACGTTCCTGTACCTTTCTTAACTTCTTTTTACTTTTTTCGGAAAAGCGGTAGCAAGTCATTTTTTTTAAAGCATAGGGTTCAACAAAAACAAGTTTATTTTGAATCACCGTATAAAATGGTGGGTAAGCATATTCGGTATCATCTTCTTTCAGACTATAAAAGTTATAAGTTAAATAATACTGCTGAATAATGTCCTTATTCATATACGGCCTATACGGTCTTAAGATAAAATAACCTAATCCAATTCTGAATAAAGAATCACTATGATTTAATTCCTCAATCATAGATATCACATTGCTGATAATAACAGAATCTTTAAGAGTTATTTTCTGGATATCTATTACTTGACGATCTTCCATAGGAATATCACATGAATTTGGTTTTATTTCCACCCAGTTTTGTCCTAGAAGATGATTGGGAAAAATTATAATATTCAATAGTATTATAAATAAAATAAAAAAAGCTCTTGTTAACATATCAATTAATTTCAATATTATTTAATATATGAGCAAATGCTTGCTAAATCACCGTAATGTTTATTAAAAAAATATGAATAATTATGATCATATTGTGCAACAACACCGCAACCAATTACCCAATGATTGATTTTCCTATAAGTATCGGCATTTACTTCATCATTGTCTCCTACCGGGTGTGAAACTCCATCAGTTCCATCCCTCCTGCAAGGGGTATGGGTGTGTACACTGGCTACCACAGGAACTGAATAATATCCGGCTCGTCTTATTATACCCTCATATTGCTTGGCGGGAGCACCTTGTGAGATGGGCCAGGTATAATACGTTGTCGCGTCTTCATATTCATAAGCTCCGGAAACCTGTCCGCCACTTACTCCTGCCACATTTGTCAATAACAAACTGCCATCTCGTGTAATGTATCCCATTGTCTCATTGTTTGGATAGTTGTTCCACATATTTGTATACTCTCACATTTATTTCATACGAAATCTTCCTTATCAGATCCGTTTACTAATTCAGTCTTATTTGGTTTTTGGTAAAAAACATAAAAATAATCGAGTGTTTCAACAAACATATTTAACATAATTTTTAAATATGCTCCGAATGTGCAAATATTCAGAAATATATAACATGTTTAAAATCATTTAATTTTCTATGTAAATAGTTTTTTCGATGTCAACAGAGCTTTCAGAGGTTATTATAAAAAGAATAATTAATAATATTATAGCCATTTATCCCTATTATTCTACGCTCGTAAATGTAATTAGCAATCTATAAAATATTTCTCATTTATTCCGGTTCGATTATTCTTCGGTTCTACTTTTGCACCAATAAATGCAATTGGGTGTCAGACTAAAGAACATGAATTTTTAACTTTTTTAACAATCAGCTTTATGAAAAACCTTTTTATTTTATTTTTTCTGGTTGGATTTAACCATCTTTTTGCCCAACAACGGTATGCAGTAAGTGGATACATCAAAGATTCGGACAATGGGGAAGATTTGATTGGTGTGACCATATATGAACCTTCCCGTGGAGTAGGTGCAGTAACCAATGTATATGGTTTTTATTCGATAATGTTGCCTCAAGGAGATTATGAATTAAGGATTACTTCAGTGGGTTATCAAACGCAGGTACAAAAAATTACACTCACCGGCAACACTACCTTAAACATTAAAATGTTGCCCGAAGTGAAAGCCATGCAGGAAATTATAATCACCGACCGGCCTATTGATGAAAATGTGTCGGAAGTGACCATGAGCAGGATGAGGATGGATATTCAACAGGTAAAAAAGCTGCCACCATTATTTGGGGAACCTGACATCATTAAAACTATTCAATTAATGCCAGGTGTTTTGATCGCCGGTGAAGGATCCGGATCATATTTTGTTCGTGGTGGCAATGTAGACCATAATCTTATATTGCTCGATGAAGCTCCAGTTTACGACCCCTCTCATTTGTTTGGTTTGGTTTCTGTATTTAACTCTTCTTCTATAAAGAATTCAGAATTATTAAAAGGTGGTATTCCTTCTATGTATGGTGGACGTTTGGCTTCCATACTTGATGTGCGCACCAAAGATGGAAACAACCAACGGTTTGGAGGGGAAGTGGGAATAGGAATGTTGGCATCAAGAATTCTGGCAGAAGGCCCAATTATTAAAGATCGGAGTTCTTTTATTATTTCCGGTAGAAGATCTTATTTGGATCTCTTTTTGCCGAAAGATGCTATTTTGAAACCCTATTTTTATGATATCAACGCAAAAATAAATTTCGATATTAACCCTAGCAATAAGGTGTTTGTAGCTTTTTATTCGGGAAGGGACAAAATGGCTTTATTGGATGATTTGTTCTCATGGGATTGGGGTAACAGCACACTAACTGTCCGTTGGAACCATATTTTCAATAAAAGGCTCTTCTGGAATACATCTCTTATTTACAGCAATTTCGACTATAAAAACATTCAAAAATTTCCTGGTTTTGGTGTCGATTGGCGTGCCGGTTTGGAAGAATTTAGCTTAAAGGAACATTTTGAATATTATATCAACCCCGTACATAGCTTGTATTTTGGTTTGAATAGTTCCTACCGAACTTTTAAACCCGGTGTGTTCATTCCCACTGATACCACCTCCATGTTCACAGAAACAACTCTTCCTAAACAATATGCGCTTGATAATGCATTATATGTGGGATTGAAACAGAATCTTTCCCAGAAACTGACTTTGGAATATGGATTAAGATTATCTGCTTTTACTGAGATAGGCCAGGCAGATATTTTTGTGTATGATGATATCACAGATCCCACACAAAAAGTTAATGCAGATCGAATCGATACTCTGTCATTTGGAAAATGGGAGCCCATAAAAACATATATCCGGCCTGAACCAAGATTATCTGCCCGATGGTCGGTTAATGACAATACATCATTGAAATTCAGCTACAATCGAATGGTTCAGTTTGTACACCAAATGGTAACAGGCACCTCACCTATGCCAATTGCAATCTGGCAGCCCAGTGGATACCATATTAAACCACAGATTGCCGATCAGGTAGCCTTGGGATATTTTAGAAACTTTAGGAATCATTCTTATGAAAGTTCTATAGAGGTTTATTATAAAAACATGGAAAACATTGTAGATTTCAGGGACAATGCCAATGTTTTCTTCAATCTTGATCTTCCACTTGAATTAAATCCGGGGTCCGCGCATGCTTATGGTGCTGAATTTCTGCTAAGAAAAGTGAGTGGGAATCTTACAGGATGGGCAAGTTATACCTGGTCAAAAGTATTGCGTGAAGTACCGGGGGTTAATCAAGGATTAGCATACCATCCGACCTACGACAGAAGGCACAATGCTACGTTGGTAGCCACTTACGATTTGAGTAAAAGATTGAGCATTGGTGGCACCTGGATTTATGGTACAGGAAGAAGTCAGACATTGCCACAAGGGTCGTATAACTATAGAGGACAAGTAGTAGATTATTATACAGGAAGAAATGAATTTAAACTACGGGATTTTCATCGTCTGGATTTGTCTTTAAATTTTTACAGCAAAGAAATTCCGGGACGATGGTGGGAGTCTGAATTCAACATTTCACTATATAATGCATATGGCCGCCGCAATCCATATATGGTTTATACAAACCCTCAGGATGCAGGAGAAAATACAAGGGATGATTATAACCCGGGTGGAGGACTAAAAGAGTTGAAAGAAATCCGTCAGGTAAATCTTTTCGGCATTTTACCATCATTTTCATATATCTTCAGATTTTAAATACAATCAGTTATGAGAAAAATATTCATTTATATCAGTATCATCACCTTACTAACTGGCTGCGACAGGTTTTTTGAATTTGGTGGTGAAGAAGTATTGGACGATTATGATTTGGGCATCGAACCAAAGCTGGTAGTAGAGGCTATGATTACCGAGCAAGATACGATTCAGGCAATACGACTTTCAACTACACGAAGTATGTATGACAAGGATCAAAACCTTCTGGTAAAGAATGCCCTGGTACAGGTGATTGGAGGAGGTGAACTATATGACTATGAATATATTGATTCTGTAGGATTATATCTGGCACAATTTAAAGGTATGCCGCAGATTGAATACGTTTTGGAGATTGACTGGAATGGCAAGAATTACACCGCCCGGGAAACCATGGCTGATCTGCAACATTTCGAAATTGATTCCATTGAAATCAAAAAAGCCGTATTTGACATTACTCACTGGCGATATTTTGATATGGATACACCTTTTCGATCATACCGGGATAAAGAAATCCTGATAACTGTTAATCCGGATTACACCATAGAAGATACTTTAATCGGAGGTGTTGCTTTCCAGCACCATGTGGTTTACGCCAATCCTGATAATACCAGTGAAGTGTTGGAAACTTATAAATATGGGGATCTTGCTGAATTTTGGTTTGGTGGAGATCCTTACATCATTGATGCCGCCAGAGAAGATAGGTTAATGAATGTATATAAAGTATATCTTCATGCCAGCGAATCACAGATCGAATCCAATTATTATCGTTTTGATATCAAGAGAAAAGGTAAATCATGGTTGCACCCTGGTCAACTGATAATTGCCAATGATTTCGCTTTGAGAGAAAATATTTCAGGTATTGAATTTCCCGGGTATTTTGTTGAGGGCGACGAAGTGGAATTTATCATGTATGGCATTTCCCGTAAAGCTTATAATTTTTATCTTAGCCTGCAAAGTGTTTTACAGAATGATGGCGGTAATTTTAGCTCCATACCGGGAAACCCACAAACAAATGTATTTGATGAAGAAGGTGTTCCTGCTCTCGGGTATTTTGAAGTAAACAAGGTGGCTACAGTAAAAAAGGTAATTTTAGCGGATTAACGATTGTCAGGTCTTTGACTTTTCGTAGTAAAGGATTGGATAATATACGCATTGTTAACTATTTTTACTTTTTAATTTTTTTAAACCTAACATAAATTCCATGAAAAGATATTTTTTATTCCCCGTATTGATGATTTTTATTTTAGCTTGTGGACCTCAAAAACAACAAGAAGGAGAGTCCCAATCAGCAACCGATCGTCTCGATAGTGAAGTTATGGCTGTTCATGATGAAGTTATGCCACATATGCAGGATATTCACCGATACAAGGAGGAAATCAGAAATAAAATTGATTCATTGTCCAAAGCAGGTGTAAATGATGGTGATGAAGTGACTACTTTAAATAACCTGAGACAACAATTGGAATCTGCAGATGAAGCTATGATGAATTGGATGCGGAACTTCGATAGAAATTACAATAATAAAACTGAGGAAGAAGCAGTGACCTATCTGGAAGACCAAAAAGAAAAAGTAATACAGGTGAAAGAAGAAATGGAAACTGCATTGCGTGAGGCTGAGGAAAGGTTGAAATAAAACTGAAATTGTATTCGTCTGAAGATCATAAACGAAATGCGAAAATCCATTTCACTACTTTTGATTCCACTATGGATCTCTTGTCAAACACCTAAAGGACAAGAAGATATTAATAACCATTCTCTGACAATAGAGGAGATATTTGATGAGTATCATAATGAAAAATTGAGGATTTACCCTCTTGATGCCACTTTTCTTGGGTTAGATAATTTCAATGATACACTGCCCAATTTTATTTCGCAAAATTTTATTTTTCAAGCGAAAGCATTTTATACCAAATATCATGATCTGGTTCAAATTTATGATAGGGGATCTTTAACTGACGAAGAAAAGATAAGTCTTGATGTATTAAAATGGGAATGTGAAATCAATCTGGCTGAACTTAATTTCCCTATGGAGTTGATGCCTCTCAATCAGTTTTCATCGCTACATCTTACAATTGGCCAGTTAGCAACCGGCACTAGTGCTCAACCTTTTAAAACCGTAAAGGATTATTATAATTGGTTAAGTCGACTTGAGGATTATGTAGAATGGATGGATACTGCGGTGGTGAATATGAGAAAAGGTATTAAGATGGGTTATGTTTTACCTCAAAGTCTTTCCCTTAAATTGATACCTCAAATTAAATCTCTTGACCATGGACCTGCTCATGATCATTTGTTTTATTCCCCAATAAAAATAATACCAGAGGATTTTAATGACGAGCAAAAAGCTGAATTATCTGCAGCTTACAGCGAAGTGCTACAGAATCAAATTATCCCTGTTTTTAAAAGAATGGGTGATTTTTTAGAAAATGTGTATTTGCCAGCGTCACGAACCACTTCTGGTTTATCTTATATCCCACAGGGTGATTCGCTATACCAACTTTTGATCAAGCGGTACACTACTACTGACCTTTCGGCTGATGAAATATTTGAAATCGGGCAAAAGGAGGTAGAAATGCTTACTCGTGAAATGGAAGAGGTCAAAGAACAAATTGGATTCAAGGGTTCGCTTAAAGCATTTTTTGACTACATAAGGACTAAAAGTGACCTGATGCCTTATGATAGTGCCGAGCAGGTAGTACAGGAATTCAACCAGATCCACAATCGGATGAAACCTCATCTAACTAAACTTTTCGACAAAGTTCCCAAAACACCATTCGAAGTCAAGCGCACAGAAGCATTCAGAGAAAAATCGGCAAGTGCGGAATATAATCCCGGATCGTTGGATGGTTCCAGACCAGGCATATTTTATGTGCCGGTTCCTGATGTCAAAACTTACAATATTTTCACTGATGAAGTATTATTTCTTCATGAAGCTATTCCGGGACATCATTATCAGATTTTATTACAATATGAAAATGAGGAACTACCAGATTTCCGAAAAGTTCTATGGTACAGTGCTTATGGGGAAGGATGGGCTTTGTATGCTGAATCATTGGGGAAGGAATTGGGATTATATGAAGATCCTTACCAGTACTTTGGTATGTTAAGTATGGAAATGCACCGTGCCATCAGATTGGTAGTTGATGTAGGTATGCATGCCAAAGGTTGGACAAGAGAACAGGCAATTGAATACTCTCTGGCTCATGAAGCAGAATCAGAAAGTAGTATTATTGCAGAAATAGAAAGATACATGGCCATTCCTGGTCAAGCCTTGTCTTATAAGATTGGTCAGCTAAAGATAAAACAACTGAGATCAAAAGCTGAACAGGTATTGGGCGAAAAGTTTATTATTAGCGAATTTCATAATACAATTTTGGAATCAGGATGTTTGCCATTAGCCACTCTTGAAGAAAAAGTGGATAAATGGATTGCCTCTCAGAATTGAAAAGACCATTTCCTTTAGATCTAAATTCTGAATACGCCCATGTTTTCTTGATTATGTAATTTCTGACACACCTTTTAGAAAGAAAAAATGAAAGACGCGGAAGTTGTATAAATGCCTATATGTCTGATTAACAGAGAATTATGATTTGTTTTTATGTTTAATTTATCCTCCTGTCCACATCTATATTCCTGCTCATTAAGCATGCTGATTCGGATTTTAAATTCATTTTATGGAAATAAACTGATTATTATGCTTACCTCATTACATCGATAAATGCCTTCCATTATCAATTCTCTACATTTTTGAGTAAATTTATCTGATAAATCAGTTTTATTAAGGCATAAAATCGGTGATCATTATCAGATACTTACAGGCACTGATGCTATTCGGCATTGTATGTTGTTTTTCAACTGATAGCTATTCCTCTGTACATTACTTTCAAAATAATCCATCGTTAGTTGGCATTCGGATCAATAATGGACAACGGGTAACAAATAAGATTGAGGTAAGTATAGAGGTTAAATCATTGAAGCTGGATGATAAACTCATTGCTGAGATGCAAATTGGGTTATCGTCTGATCTTTCGGATGGTAAGTGGATGCCCTATACTACCGAGAAAAAGCAGGTTACCCTGAAAGGGCAGGATGGCATGAAAACCGTTTATGTAAGGCTCAAAGACAAAGCTGGAAATCTATCCCCAATAGAAAATGCCGAAATTTTACTGGATACCTCTCCCCCACATGGATGTTCTCTAATTATTAATGGAGGGAGTGAACTCACCAACGACCGGCAAATGAGAGCAGTACTAACCTTAGCTGCCACAGACGCTGTCAAAATGCAGATCAGTAATTCACCGGGCTTTGAAAATGCCACTTGGGAAAATTTTGCTGAAACAAAATCGTGGATTCTGGGCCCCGCAGGAGATGGTAATAAGACAGTGCATGCCCGGTTTATGGATGCCGCTCAAAATATAAGTGAATCCATAAATGCCTCAATAATCGTAGATACACAACCTCCCAAAAATGGCACGGTGGTGATCAATGACAATGAAAAATTTACACGGACACCAAAAGTAAATATTAGGATTACTGCTGAAGATGCTGACAAGGTAATGCTGGTTGACAGGCTGGGAAAAACTGAAATATTTTCTTTCGAAAATGGGAATGATAAGCTGCTAAAGGAATGGGAATTTGATACCTTACAGGGCACTAAAACCATTAAGGCATTCTTCATGGATAAAGCAGGAAACAAAACAGTCACTGCAGCAACAGATGATATCATTTTTGATTCCCAAGGTCCTCCTCCCCCAATTATTCTAATCAATAATGGGGCAAAATATACAAATTCTGCTGATGGAAAAGTGAATGTAAAGTTTACTTCACGAGTAGCTATTTCCTTGCTAAAGATGCAGATTAGCCATTCAATAGATTTCCAAAATAAGCCGATTGTTCCTGCTGTTGCTTCTATTGATGGTTATCAGTTGGATCATTCTCAAGATGGCATTAAATACATTTACGCCCGGTATTATGATGAAGCAGGCAATCCTTCAGAAGCAGGAAAGGCAGAAATTATACTGGATAGAGAAAAACCGGTTATTAAGAAATTGGAGATCAATGGAGGTGCCGAATGGATTACGACATCAAAAGTAAATATTAGTATCGATACACAAGGAGCTTCGCATATGCAAATAGGGGCCAGTGAAACCATCTTCAGAAGTACGGTTTGGGAACCATTTAAAAGTGTAGTAGGGCAATTCCAATTGCCGGTAGGAGAGGGTGAAAAAGTAGTTTATGTCAGGCTCAAAGATGAAGCGGAAAATATTTCTGATCCGGCACAAGTGAAAGTTATGATGGACACAAAACCTCCTGTGGGTGAAATTGTGATTGATATTAAAAATAAATTTACCAATCATAAGGATAAGAAAGTTGACCTGTTACTCAAAGTCGATGATGCTGCTGAAATGATGCTCAGCGAATCAGCTGATTTTAAAAATATGGAATGGCAGTCAATAAAACCTTCAGTATCAGGTTTTGTATTGTCTGGAGATGATGGTCCGAAAACATTGTTTTTGAAACTCCGGGATAAAGCTGGCAACGTTTCAACATCAATCTCTGCCGGCATTATCCTTGACAGATTACCACCTCAAGAATGCAAGCTCTTGATTAACAATGGTGCCCGATGGTTAAATAATCCTACCAAACGTGCCACCTTATCGTTTGTAGCGAAAGGGGCTACAGAGATGATCGTTGATCATCAATCCACTTTTCCCTCAGCTAAATGGTTGCCTTTAAAGCCAACTATGGGATGGACTTTTGAAGGAACTGACGGACAGAAAAAAGTGTATGCAAAATTCAGGGATGAAGCAGGTAATGAATCCGAAACGCTTGAAGCCTCCATCATGCTGGATACACAAGCCCCGGAACTTGAAAAGTTTTTAATTGATAATGGTGTCCAGTTTACCAATAACAAAGATTTGAAGACAGTTGTGACGGTCACAGCAAAAGGTGCACATTTCTTATCACTATCCAATAAACCATTTGATAAACCAGATTTAATAACGTGGACTCCGTTTGCAGAACAAATAGAGTGGAAATTGGAAGGAGAAGAAGGGGCCAAAACAGTCTTTTTGATACTAAAAGATAGTGCTGGTAATATATCCCAGTCCAATACCGCCAATATTATTCTTGATAAAACTCCGCCTCAAGGAGGAAAAATATTGATCAATAACAATGACAAGTACATTAATCATCCCGACAAAAGGGCCAACTTAATGATTAGTGTAAGTCACGCAATAGAGATGATGGTAAGTAATGATCCCCAGTTTAAGGATGCTAAATGGGAACCTTATCAAAACAGAAAGGAAAACTGGATTTTGGAAGGCGATGAAGGTGAAAAAATTGTTTATGCCAGATTCAGGGATGAGGCCGGAAATATTTCTGAACCAGCAATGGATAAGATTATTCTCGACAGAAAACCTCCCACGAATCCAAAAGTGCTAATAAACGACGACTCCGTATATACCAGCCGGAAGGATAGAATGGTCAGGCTGAAATTGAGTGTGGTGGAAGGCAAAGAAATGATCATCAGCCAGGATCGGTCATTTTCAGATGCCAAATGGGAAGC
>JAEWLI010000060.1 GCA_023393375.1 Bacteroidota bacterium | reverse complement strand
TTAATGGAAAAATCCAAGAACTTAAAACCATTGGACGGGGCTATAGAAAGTTTAAAAATTTTAGGAGCGTGGTATTGTTTTTCCTTGGCGGTCTTAACCTATACCATTAAAATGAGGGTAGAACCATTAATATTAAGATAATTAAGCATAATGTAGATATAAAAATTAAATACTCTCGTGCAAAATATTTTCTTTTATTATTTTCGCTCAATATCCTTAATATTGTATTTTTCATAATCAAATTTAACATTAATCGTTGTTAATCAATCATCTAATTTAGCAATGGAATACACCGTCTTGTTATTGTGCAGTTATTTTATCTTTACAATTCTCTAAACAATATTTAACGAATTCTCTACCAAATTCTGAAATTGTAAAAAAGGTGATTTTGGACCAATTAATTCCTGGTTCTAATGCTCCATTTAAACTTGAAAAAAGCATACCATATGATTTTAGTTTTTCCAATGAACCATTATATTCAGAAACACTTTTTTCTTTTGATTCTAAATTTGGATGATAACCATGATTAGATTTTGATTTATATAAATTCACTAGTATTGTAATATCCATATTAGATAATATTGATAATAGATTTATAAAATACTTTCTTTTACCGAATGAACTATCATCAGGTTCAGTTAAAGTATTAAAGAAGCAATTTTTAAAATAATGAATTCGTTCATCAGTAATGTCTCTTTCTACTCCTTCATTAATTTCTTCAATAATTGAGGCTAATTTATTAGAACTTTGCTCCTCAATTGGTTTAATATCATCTCTAATCTTATCAAATTCATCTTTAATTGCTTTATAAAACTTTTCAATTCTCTTAAATCTTCTTTCTTGTTTGGCACCAAAATAAATTGTTGCTAATGAACCTCCAACGATTGGAATAGCATTAATTCCTGCCTGAATAGTAAGTTCAAGACTATCTTTAATTGTTAATTTATCATTTGACATAATTTATAATTCTTATAATATTCGAAGGTTAGGAAAAATGCACCATAACTCATTTATATTTATACAAACTTACTACTTTTCTTATGTTTTTCAACCCGGGCTAAACCATAACCACAATGGTTTGCCCGGGTTGGTTATTTAAAAAAACTTACCTGTCCACTATCACCCTGGCTGATTTATACTGGCCATACAGGATGGGGTTTTCTATCTTTACCAGCTTCATGACCACGTCCAATTTGTTTTTGATCAGGTTGTTGGTGGCTTCCATCTCTTCATCCAGGCGGGCGTTTACATCTACACTGCCCACTATCGCTTGCCGTGGAGTGGTTTGGGCGACTTTGTAGTCGTTCAAAAGTTGTTCCGTTGTGACTAAATACTCGGCGGGCATACCAAATTCCAAAGCCGCTTGTTCATTGGCCCTCGCTTTTTGCAGTAAAAATTCACCCCTGCTCACCAACATCTGCTCCGAAGCCTTTTTCAGTTGATTGTCCTTAAAATCAATCTCGTGCAACAAAACCACCTGATTGGTAAAAGTGGCCACGTTCATCAGGTATGCCACCAGCTTGATCAGATTTTTTTCCAGATCCTTCCTGATAGCCGTTTTGGCTGCACTAAACCCTTTGGATGTTTGCCCGCTCTGGGCATCAAGTTCAGCAATCAGTTTGATCTGGTTCTCTAATTGTTGATGCACTTCCCATAGATAGGACAGGGCAGGGAATTCACTTTTTTTGGCTGTCATGAAATCCTTTACGGTATTGAACATGTTAAACCAGTTTTGATCGTTTCTATTCATAATTTTTAAAAGTTAAGTTATAGATGTTTATTGATTTATTGATTATAAACCCGTTCACCTGCTTTATCCGGTTCACCACATTCGGGAAATTTCTGATCCCACTAACTCAACCGCTCACTTTAATTATTCTTTTACCTACCCGCTACACTATTTGCATTTTCGGTTCTCTCTTTATTTTTCTGTCTTGTTTATCATTCGTTTCTAATAAGCTGTCATTTGTCCCTCAAAGAATGGGTTTAATTTCCTCACCCCATTTTGCACTCCTCTAATACGGTTTTGTACTCCCCTAATATCATTTTGCACTCTCCTAATACCGATTAGGACTCCTCTAATACCCCATTGTACTCCCCTTATACCAAATTGCACTCCCCTAATATCTCGTAGGACTCCCCAAAGAAAGTTTTGCACTCCCCTAATACGGAGTTGTACTCCCCTCATTCCGTTTTGCATTCCTCCAATATCGTCACTGTATTTCCTGACCTTTCGAGGCGTTCCGCTTAATTTTTGGTGATATTATAGCAATATAATCTGGTTGATTTTAAGATTTGCTTTCATGAGTTGACTTTGCGGTTGATTTATATAAAATATCGATTAAAGATAATAAATATCTTGATAAATGCAAGTTTTTTTTAAGGTGAAAGTTCAAAGGGGAAGGTTCAAAGGGGAAGGTTCAAAGGTGAAAGCTCAAAGGTGAAGGCTCAAAGGTGAAAGCCCAGAGTAAGAATTGGGTACTACCCTCATGTTAGGCCAGTTTAATCTTTAGGTTCTACCCTCATTTAGTGGAAATTGTAGTGCTTAATATCTATTTTGAATTAGTGTAAATCCTATGTCCTCAAGCCGGACGGGCTTTGACTTTTTGCTCTTAAGAAAAAGATTTGTAGTTGCGGTGAACAAGCCTTAGATCCCTCCAGGATGACAATCAAGAGCGGGCTGCATGCAATCGCTTGCCTTTTTCCTATAATTGAAACATTGTTCTAAATTTTGGTGGACTTTTTTAATATATTTCTGAATTTCAACTATCTAAAATAAGTTCATCCATTAAAATCGTAGTAGAACCTATTTTATTTCTTAATCCTTCTTATTCCCAAAAGTGTAGGACAATCCAACTGATGCATAATGGAACAATGAAAAGTTGTAAACTTCATCATTGTCTGCACCTCCTTCAAGAATCCGGTATCCTGCGCGGATTTTAAATCTGTCTGATAATGTATATATAGCGGCAAGGAGAACATCTTCTGCTCTTCCTTGCGGTGCCGCAAGTGCATCTCCCTCAAGTAAAAGTCCAAATTTGGGATCAATATCCCATAATAGTCTGAAATTAATTAAAGGCACAAATCCTACATTAAGTTTCTCCGCAGTTAACCCAGGAGAAGATAGTGCAATTCTTGCATCTCTGATTTTTGCTGTTAAACCTAAACCAAACTCAAACTTTGGTTTTTCTACAATATCATACCGATAGGTTAACCTGTAGGAGTTGAATTTATAGTCTCCTGTGATTTCTGTATTGGCTGGAAAAACAGCTCCTTCAAATAAAATATCATTCGGCACACTGCCCGTTGATTTTGTTTCCAGAGGGGCATATAATAATGAGAATGTATGACGGTCATTAATAGTATAATTCAATCTAACCCTATAAAAAGGTTCAGTTTCTGGTTTCAAATCGTCTTTTAATGAAAAAAAGGTGCCGTTATCTCCCGGAATGCGAACATCATTATAACCAGTAATGATAAGTCCTGTTTCTAAATCAATCAGAGCTTGAGCTTTTGTTGTTGATACATCCAAAAATAGTAGTAGTAGGATACTAACTGTGAGGAATTGTAATTTCAATTTTTGTGTTTCCATTTTCTAAGATGTTCGGTTAATCGGTATTTTAGCTTGCCGTAGTGGGTTTTTATACATGTCACTCCTTACCATTGATATACAATTATCTCTACCTTTTGTTTCGTATTTAATACTTATGCTTAGCAGCATATTCCAAATAAATAAAATCTCTTAGTATATATGGTAGCTTAACTTGGACCCTTGTTTACCGCATTGCTTTCAAATAAAAACTCATACGGAAACATCTATAGGAATTGGAAGTCGAAATGGGGTGTTTCAAGCAAACCTTTTTCAAATAGAAAAATAATCTTCATTTTGGGTGATAAGCTTGTATATTAACCTTAGCAGCTTAACATTCGACCCCCACTGGGGTCGGTATCACTACGGACATTTTACTATAAATATGTGAATCCATTCGGATTCAGCCTTAGAGTAGAGACTTGAACATATTGACCGCTATGCTTGAACAGAATTTATACTGATGTGATCATTGAAGAAACTGTAGTCTTTTGAACCTGAAAGGTTCACATGTGTATAGCAGAAGTTTCTACAAAAGAAGCCGACCCCAACGTGGGTCGTACAAATTAAAAAACGCTACATTCAGCCGCTTCGAATTGGGTGTTGCAATACTGAAAACAGGAAATAAAACTGCTTATCGTATATGGTTAGTTTAGCTTGCTCCTAACGCTCCGGATGTATGTGCCGTAGCGAATTTTTATCCGCCAAAACACGGTTAAAGGTAAAAATAAATGCCGAAAACACAAACTAACCCGCTATGCATGGAGCAGAATAAGAATTGGGGAGGGATGGCCTCGAATCTAGTTCAGGATAAGTTGTGAGAGAGGTGCACCGTGAGCTTAGGGCTCATGGCTATAAAACTCGATTGTAGCTAGTGCATTCTCCATTCTTCTGTCAATTCGTAATTTGTACTTCGACCACCTGATGCTTCTTGTTTTAAAATTCCTTTTTCAATCAAATCTTTTATGTCCCTAAGTGCTGTATCTGCTGAACATTTGGTAATCTTAGCCCATTTAGAAGATTTAAGTTTTCCATCAAATCCGTCGAATAGTTTATTTAACATTAGTCTTTGTCTGCTATTTAAAGTTGTTTCTTTGTGCTTATCCCAAAAGTCTGCTTTTATTAGGACTCGTTTTAATGTTTCTTCGGTATCTTCCAATGCCCTGTGTAAGCAATTTAAAAACCAGTCTAACCAATCTGTAATATCACCTGAGCTATGTTGAACTTGTTGTAATATCTCATAATATTTCTTTTTCTCAATTAGAATTTGGTTTGACAAGCTATAGAATCTTTGAGGACTTTCCTCTGAACGAGCAAGTAACATGTCCGAAATAGCTCTGGCAATTCGTCCATTACCATCATCAAAAGGATGTATAATGATAAACCAAAAATGCGCAATCGCAGCTTTTAAAACTCCATCAATGTCAGTTTTGGTATTAAACCAATCTAAAAATACATTCATTTCCCTTTTAATTACTTTAGCTGAAGGAGCCTGGAAATGTATTTTTTCTTTTCCCATTGGCCCTGACACTATTTGCATTTCACCATCGCGATAACAGCCTGTGTCAATTTTATGCATTCCACTCCAACCGGTAGGAAAAAGTGATGCATGCCAACCAAAAATCCGTTCATGGTCAAGAACCTTATTATATCTTTGTGTTGCGTCAAGCATCATTTCTACAACACCTTCGACTTTTCTATCAGCGTGGACAATACCCGCATATTCCAATCCAAGTCTTCTTGCTATGGAAGAACGAACTTGTTCTTGATTTAAAAATTCTCCTTCTATCTCCGAAGATTTTAAAACATCAAGCGTTAAAGTCGATAAAATTGTATCCTCTTTTATCGAAAATCCGAGTGCACTCATTTGTCCGAGAATCTTTCCTTGTAGATGCCGAACTTTCCCTAAATTCACAATAATTTTCTTGTCATTCCATGTGAATTCTGGCCATTTTTCATATTCATAGATGAATTTTGCCATGAACTTTTATCTTTATGCGGTAAATATACAGATTATTCTCCGCATATTTAATGGGAATAATGTAATTTTTCTCCGCACGACTCTTTTTTCTTGGCATTAGCTACAACGTTGAATGTATGCGGCGTATCGATGCCAAAAATAAAACACCCAACCTGTATTTCTCCTTGTTTACCCGGCTACAGAAAACAAATCCTCCTTCTTAAATGGTTTTAGCCAATTGCTCCGAAGCAATTTTTACACCAGCATAATTCCAATGACCATCGTCGGTGAAATACAAGCGTTTGTTGCCTAAATAATGTGCCTCTATAAATGGATCATGAATATCTACTGTTTCCACACCTAATTCCCTGCATCTATTGATCAATCGCGGTAAAAAATCGGGCTTTTTGTCGGTAAAATATTTATAAAAAACTGTTTCCTTATCTGGAATAGGCATAAAAATAAACCTGATGTTTTTATCTTTAAGTGCTTTGTCATAATCTTTAACGATATCGGCTAATTTTTCTATATCCTCATCAGACACACCTCTTTTTGTCAAACAATTATCTCCCTGAACAAAGAAATCTTCTCCATGATGCACCGGTAGTTTTCTATTGCTTCTTTGAACATATCCTCTTAAAAATTGTAACGATGGGAACTTCAACGCCCTATCTGCGTAAACCGTTAATTTCTCAAGTAAAGTGTTTTTATAAATTATATTGCTTACGTCATCTTCTATTTTTGCTTTGAAATGTTTTGGATTAACGGGTGGAAGATCAAGCACTGATCTTTCAATTCTACACAATACCACTATTTCAGGTGGGTCAATTTGAAATCGTTTGGTAACGAGAAATTTACTTACGAATTGGGGGCCGGCAGGTCCAAATCCATATACTTTTTGTTTTAATTCCTTTGACATTACTTCCGGCAAAATTTCATCCTGGTCTAATTTTACCCCTGCCACGAAGGAATCACCTATGATTACGATATTCTGGTGCCCATTGGCATCTCTGTTTCTAAAACCCCAGCTATCAGTTTGCCAAAAAACTTTTCTTTTTTTTGCAAATTGAGTATGTGGCACTAACTCACCTTCTTCAATTTTATTTAATTTATAATTCGGGTAAAATGGCCCTGAAAGCAGTTTGACGTTATTCACAATCAATGTCTCATATACCCTAAATGTGAAAAAATCGATGGGAAGTATTATCAGTTCAATTACAAGCCACGCCATAAGGGGTATGATAAAACGAGCCAATTTTCTGCCAACTTTAGCAATCGTCAATCTGTTTGTTAGTTCTGTTTTCATAGTTAACAAATTTTACAACCCATTAAAATTGAAAATAAATGAAATCGGTTTGGTTAAACGATCCAAATACCAATATGATAATGAGAATGACATAATACACAGCCCACCTTATATAAGCGGGTTTCTTTGATATGTGTCTGAAAACACTGCCTCCTCGTTGATATAATTCTATGAGTTCCAACAACAATATCGACAATACTGAGACAATAAATACATATTTGCCTTGATCAAGAAATACGATATGATCAATATATTCCGGGTTGAACATTTGAGTCACATTACTTAACCCAGTAATACCAGATTGGATAATAATAATCGCATCCGGTAAACTGTTTGCCCTAAAGAATATCCAAGCAAAACAAACAAGTATAAATGTGACCGACACATCAAACAATTTCTCTAAAAACACGAATTTGCTAATGCCGGTGATTCTTTTGAAAGCTGCCTGGGGTTTTGCCAGCAAATGCCCAAAGATGAGGTATAATCCATGAAGTGAGCCCCATAAAATGAAAGTCCAATTGGCTCCATGCCAAAATCCACTAACCATGAATGTGATAAACAAATTGTAATACCATCTCCATTTTATTACCCTGTTTCCACCCAATGGTATGTACACATAGTCCCTAAACCAGCTAGATAGGGATATATGCCACCTTTTCCAGAATTCACCAATTGATTTAGAATAATATGGCCTCCTAAAGTTCTCCATTAATGTAATTCCGAGTATCAAGGCCGATCCTATGGCAATGTCGCTGTATCCGGAGAAGTCGCAGTATATCTGAAATGCAAAAAATATGGTTGCTAAAAAAGTACTTATACCTTCATAGTCCCCTGGATTATTATAAACCTGGTTTACCAGCAATGCAACATTATCTGCCACCACCACTTTTTTAAAAAACCCTATCATCATGATCTGAAGGCCTAATACTATACGGGAATAATTGGCTGCATAAAAAGTTTTAAACTGCCCAAGCATATTTCCTGCACGTTCTATGGGCCCCGCCACCAGTTGAGGAAAAAAAGCAACAAAAAGAGCAAATTTGCCTAAATGGTTTTCTGGTTGAATCTTTCCATTGTATATATCAATAGAATAACTCATGGTTTGGAAGGTATAGAATGAAATACCCACTGGTAAAATAACATCTAAAATAGGGAATGACGCATTTCCTCCGAATAGTATAAGTGAGTTAATGTTTTCAGTAAAAAAATTCAAGTATTTAAATGCAAAGAGAATTCCCAAGTTTGAAAACAAGCTAATATAGAGGAATGGCCTCCTTTTTTCCTTAATTTCAATTTTGCCCATTTTGAGGCCACACAAATAATCGATTATGGTAGACAGAACGATCAATAAAATGTAAGCTGGCTTCCATGCCATGTAGAATATATAGCTGGAAATTAGTAAAAGAATCCATCTGAACCGAGCAGGGGAAAGATAAAAAAGTAAAACTACTATAGGGAAAAAAATAATGAATTGTAGTGAGTTGAACAGCATTTAGTTCATCATTTAATTAAAATAATTAAATTATTATTAACAGAAACTACTGGTGGGAAGAAAAGTTGTTTTTTGTATAGAAAAATTTGTGAAATAGTGCAATTAATAATCCAAATAATTGCTACTTTTCTTAACTTTTATAACCTGAGGATTGTCTTTTGTTTACACTTACGCTGTCCACTTTGTTTCGTGGTTTTGTGGCCTTGTAATTGTTCAAGAGTTGTGCTTTCTGCTTAATGCTTAAAATTAAATTTGGATATCGTAAAAATATATTTCCTTAAACAATTATATTGTTCATTTTTTATATTTTTACAGAAGTAAATTCTAAATACGGGTTTTATGTTGATTTCAATACCGAAAGAAATAAAAAATAACGAAAACAGGGTGGCAGTTACACCAGGTGGGGTTAAAGAGTTAATTAAAGCTGGTCATCAAGTATTTGTTCAATCCACTGCTGGAGAAGGAAGTGGTTTTGACGATGAGAAATACATTGATGTCGGTGCAACGATAGTACCGGATATTGAAACCGCCTATGCCTCTGGGGAAATGATTATTAAAGTGAAGGAGCCTATCGAGCAGGAATATGGTTTAGTGAAAGAAGGGCAATTGATTTTTACTTTCTTTCATTTTGCTTCATCCGAGGCTTTAACACAGGCAATGATAAAAAGTGGTGCAGTTTGTCTGGCATACGAAACGGTAGAAAGATCAGACAGGAGTTTACCTTTGTTGATTCCTATGTCAGAAGTAGCAGGCAGAATGTCAGTACAACAAGGTGCTAAATATCTGGAGAAACCTATGAAGGGTAGGGGAATATTATTGGGTGGCGTACCAGGTGTGCTTCCTGCCAAAGTTTTAATTTTAGGTGGGGGTATTGTTGGTGCCGAAGCAGCTAAAATGGCGGCTGGTCTTGGAGCGGATGTGACGATTATGGATATCAACCTTGAAAGACTTCGCTATTTGTCAGATATCATGCCCGCCAATGTACGCACTTTTATGTCGAATGAGCACAACATAAGAAAATTAATACCCAATCATGATTTGATAATCGGAGCTGTATTGATACCGGGAGCCAAAGCCCCTTCACTGATTACCAGGGACATGTTGAAGGCTATGCAGAAAGGAACTGTGATAGTTGATGTCGCTGTGGATCAGGGTGGTTGTATCGAAACCTGTAAACCAACCACCCATGAAAACCCAATTTTTATGATAGATGATGTCATTCATTATTGTGTAACCAACATGCCTGGAGCAGTACCATATACCTCAACACTGGCACTTACCAATGCCACATTGCCTTACACCTTGCAACTTGCCGGCAAAGGTTGGCAAAAAGCGTGTCAGGAAAACAGGGAGCTAAAACTTGGCTTAAATATCGTAAATGGAAATGTGGTATATAAGGCGGTAGCAGAAGCTTTTGGACTTGAATATTATAACGTTGATGAGGTATTGAAGTAAATATCTATGCTCTCGTCTGAATGGGATTGATGAGTTTTCATTGCATAAATCAGGCCTTTTCATTTTTTTTGATACTTTTGTCGAATAAATACGACAAGAATGGCAAAATCTCCAAATTTTAAAACCTGGGGTATCTCACTTTTACCCGTACTAATCGGTATAGTTCTAATCAGTATTTACTTTTCACCTGAATGGGGAGGCAAACAAATCCTACAGGGAGATCATGTACAACTAAGGGGCACTGGTGAAGAAATTCTCGATTATCGTGAGCAGGGCGACTGGTTGCTGTGGGGTCAATCCCAGTTTAGCGGAATGCCGGTTTGGATGGGTAGGAATGCCGGAAATATCTTTATCCATATTCACCGGTTTTTCAATAGTTTAATACCTTCTTTGATCATGATCAGTCTTATGGCTTTCTTCAGCATGTATCTTTCACTGCTTGCTTTTAAAGTCAACAGATGGTTTGCTCTGATTGGTGCATTGGCATTTGTATTTACCTCCTTTAACATCCTTAGCCTGGAAGCTGGCCATATTAATAAGGTATTGGCCATGGCCTTGATGCCGACAGCCATTACAGGTGTCTGGTTGATTTTCAGACAACGTTATTTGCCAGGATCAGCTATGGCGATTTTCTCGATAGGTCTACAAATCAATTACGCACATATTCAAATTTCTTATTATACGCTTCTGATTATCATTATAATGGGAGTTGCTGAGTTGATCGGAACCTATAAAGAAAAAACCTGGAACACCTTTGGTAAAGCTATTCTGATACTAATCGGTTGTGGGTTTTTAGCTGTAATGCCCAACACCAGCCGGTTGTGGACCTTAGCTGAATATGCACAATTTACACCACGTGGTGGCTCCAATCTTGAAAATCAACAAGAGGAGCGGGGAAGTGGCCTGGAAAAAGATTATGCGCTTGCCTGGAGCAGTGGTAAACTCGAAAGTCTTACTACCATAATCCCAGGAATATACGGGGGATCAAGTCATGAATCTTTGGATGAATCATCAAGTGTTTACCAGTTATTGGTCAGAAATGGCTATTCTGACTATCAGGCCAAGCAGGCAGTGCAAAGTTTGCCTGTATATTGGGGGGCACAACCTTTTACAGCAGGTCCTATTTATTTCGGGGCGATAATTTGTTTTCTTTTTGTTTTCGGCTTTTGGGTGATCAGGGGTTATCTAAAATGGTGGATATTAGCTGCTGTCGTATTATCATTTATGCTGTCTTGGGGTTCCAACCTGGAGTGGTTTACCAACATTTTCTTTTATTATATACCCTTGTACAACAAGTTTAGAACCGTGACAATGGTTTTTAGCATCGCGCAAATGCTCTTCCCGTTGTTTGCCATCATAGCTTTATTTCAGGCCATGAGCAATTTTGATAAAGTTAAGACAAGGTATTCCGAAGGATTGGTGTATTCTTTTTCCATTACAGGTGGCTTATGCCTCGTATTTGCACTCTTAGGTCGATATTTCTTTGATTTTACAGGTGTCAATGATGCCCAATTACCGGAATGGATCATAGCTTCATTGAAGGAGGATAGAATGTCGATGCTCACAAGTTCTTCATGGAGAAGCTTTTTCCTGATTCTTGTTGCTGCGGGATTGTTATGGTTTTATTTCAAAAATAAAATAAATTTAAGCGTTGCTCTTCCTATAATTGGTTTACTGATTGTTTTTGACCTGTGGGTTTTAGACAAACGATATTTGAATAACCAGGATTTTGAAGATCCTGAAAAATTAACAAAAAATATTTTTGTAGCCTCGCCTGTTGACCAGTTGATCATGCAGGACAGTACCGAACATTTTCGGGTTTTCAACACTACCCGAAATCCATTTAATGATGGCATAACTTCATATTTTCATAAGTCAATTGGTGGATATAGTGCTATTAAACTATCGAGATACCAGGAACTGATTGAGGCCCATTTGAGTAGAAGCAATCCCAATGTGCTGAATATGTTGAATACCAAGTACATTATTGTAACAGACCAGGAGGGCAGGTTACGAGTAAGAATGAACAATCAGGCACTTGGAAATGCCTGGTTTGTAAATGAAATCAAGTGGGTGGAAAATAATGTTGAGGAGTTAGATGCATTGAATGATATAAATCCTCAAAATCAGGTAGTTATAAATGAAGAATTCCGCCCTACAGTTGAATCAGCACCCGAAGTTTCTTTTAATGAAGGGAATATAAAATTAACTTCTTATCACCCTGAAAAAATGGTATATCATAGTAATAATAAACAATCCGGATTGGCAGTCTTTTCAGAGATTTATTATCCGGCAGGTTGGGAAGTTTTTGTAAACGGAAAACCTCAGGTGTATTTTAGGGCAAATTATATTTTAAGAGGTTTAATTGTTCCGGCTGGGGAGAATGAGATAGTTTTCCAGTTCAGACCAAAGTCTTATTATGTGGGTGAAAAAATTTCATTGGCAGGGTCAATTGCCATTGTTGTGTTGCTGATAGGTATTTTGATTGTGAGTATTAAAAAGCCTGAAATGGTAAAAGATAAACCGGATTATCAAATACATTAGCATGATTTATTGGCAGGATCTGGATTTAGAACGCTTATTTCCGGATTAAATCACTATTTCTAGTGGTGTATTGCCAATTTCAGAAGCCAGGTAAGAGAAGGTACTCCAATATGAACCATATATTTTTTGAGTTTTCGAGAGGGCAAGCAAATCGATATAAGCATCCTTCACACCCTTTGTTTTTTTTCGGCTAAAATCCTTTTGGTGAACCACTATATTATATTTGGCAATTAACTTTTTTTCTACCTCAACAGAATCCGTGGCTAGATAAAAAATGGTATCTGGGTTTTTCTTTAACTCATTTTCAATAGTCTCACAGAAGCGTTCTAAAGGACTATTTTGAATTGACAATTGATGATCCCCTCGTCTGATGTGCAACCCAATCATAGGTGATGTGGATTGATAGATCTTGTCAACCTCCACTAAAATATCATTTTGTGCTTTGATCAGGTGAATAGTTTTTGAAACGTCCCAAAACTGTTGACAAGCTGCTATGTAGATATTTTGATGTACAGGATGATTAATTAAATATTCCTGAAATTTTTGTCTTGTTTTTTCATAATAAGCATGTAAGCCTGAATCCTGATCAAAATCTTTATTGATAAAAAAGTCCCTAAAAAAAGCGTCTTGATAGGGTAAAATGCCACAGATAGACCAAATATTGTAGATACAGTTTTTCTGAATGGGGAATATAGAAATACTTCTTTTAATGGCAGGCAAATGGTATAAATCATTTTCATGGACTTCCAGCTCCGACATTTCAAAAAGATCATTAAATCCGGCAAATAATTCTTTGTGTTTATCCCATTTTATGATGAGTTTCTTATTTAAATCTTTTGACAATTTCATTCCTGATGCCAATGATAAAATTCTGTTAGCTAAACCGCCAAAGGGCTTTAAATAAATCTTCACCATACCTGCCTGTAATATTACCTTTTTTGCTGGCACTAAAATAAATATATTTGGAGAATAAAACATTTTTAATGGGAATCATTGTTAAACGGGGCTTACAGGTGTCAGTTATTTCATATATCGGAGTAGCTATTGGAACGTTTAATATTCTATATCTTTATCCAAAATATTTAACCCCTGAGGAAGTTGGTATTTTCAATTTTTTGCAGGAAGCAGCATTCTTTTTCTCTTCATTTTTTCTATTCGGTCTGAATGGTGCAATTCTTAAATACTTTCCAAGATATAATCATTCTTCTGGAATGGGAGGATTGTTCAATATTGTCTTTTCTTTACTGATTCCCATAACAGGTTTTTTCACACTGATCTATTGGATATTCAATGATTATTTCCAGGATGTATTTTTTACTGGTGCAATAAATGATTTCGGATTGCTGATTTATATTCTTGCACTTGTGTTGGTAGTTTGGTATTTATCTGAATCGGTTTTATTGGGAGGGTTAAGGTCAGACATCACAAATATCAATAAAGAAATTGTATTACGGATCATTATTGCCATAGCGGTGATCTTTTATTTTTTAAATTTTATATCTCAAGAAGTATTTTTCATTTCACCCATAATAGCCTATGGTGTGATTAGTGGAATAACTTTATGGTATATTTTTCGCCAAGGACTTTTTAAACTTAAAAAACCATTATTTTCTTTTGATAAATCGCTCTTTAAGGAGTTTAGGATATTCACTTTTTTTACATTTATGGGATTGTTATCTACATTGCTGTATAGTAAAATAGATACTTTTATGATCACTGCTATGCTGGGTGTTACAGAATTTGGGATCTTTAAAATTCCTTTCTTTATCGCAACCATAATCGAATTGCCCCGCAGGATAATTATGCAGATTAGTGCGCCTATTATTTCCACTGCATGGAAACAAAATGACAGAATTACGTTAAATGGCATTTATAAAAAGTCTGCTCTCAACCTTTTTATCCTTGGATCAATTCTATTTTTAGGAATATGGATGAACACTGATTTTATTTTTTTTATAATGCCTAATTCTGAGGAATATCAGGCAGGGTTGTATATAATCCTTTTTATTGGTTTGGCCAGGCTGGTTGATTTGGGTACAGGTTTAAATGCTGAAATCATCGCTTATTCCGAAAAATTTAAGGTTAACTTACTTTTAGCCATACTTATGATCATACCCATGATATTAGGCAATCTTTGGTTGATCCCGATTATGGGAATTGAAGGTGCTGCATTGGCTACATTGGCAGTAGTGATCTTCTTGAATGCCGGAAAATTTCTGTATATTTTTTTTACTTTTAAATTATCACCATTTTCAATAGATTATCTGAAATCCTTCATAATATTTACCCTCATATGGTTGACCGTTTCATTTTTTCATTTTGAAAATATATGGATTAATACCATATTAAAATCATTCATGATAGGGATTTTTTATCCAGGTTTGCTTTATATATTACACGTATCTGAGGAAATGAATGCCCTGGTGGACAAATATTTAAAAAAGTAAGTGATGATGTTAAGGCAAAGTGAAAAAATTGATCACTTTGCGAATAACGGAAGGCCTCAGGAAACGGTGCAAAGATTTTATCGTCATTTCATCGATCGTAGGCGGTTCTTGCAACAATTCCGAATTTTCAATGGTGCCCATCTTTTTAGGTTGGTAAATGGTGCTCTTGGGAGAATGAGTACCGGTACCGTCATTTCCCCGGTTGACAGCCAGACTTTCTTTGGGAAACAAGCAATATGAGCGGGTTTTAAAATGATGATAGGCCCATCTTACCAGCCATGAATCAATTTTCCCGATCAATTGTTTTTTCATCATTGGTATCAGGTCCTCACCTCCCCATTTACCAAATTCTTGTTGAAGGCTTTTATCGACAAGGAAGTCATCTTTTACAGCTTCATCCCAATCAACAGACAGCCACCTATCTTTCCAGGTCGACCATCCCCACGATGATGCCCTGGGCAACAAAAGGGTAGAGCTTTGTATGTTAGAAGTGTCTATGGGCATAAGGTATCCGGAGCACGAACAAACATTAGGTTGATTTTGATGTTCAGAAAGGGCAACATTCATAAATAACAAAAAATCCTTGCTTACTTCTATATCATCCTCTAATACTATTATATTATCATGATTGGATAACACAGCAGTGACCCCATTGATAATAGATGTTGCCAGGCCTTGGTTACTTTTTTGCAAATGGATTTGGCTGTTGAAATGATGAGCATAACGATGTACAACTTCATTTACAGCTGCTGTTTTTTTAGCATCCAAATAGTCTTTTGGGCCATCACAAAAAAAATAAACAGGATTTTGTTTCGCTTCAGCGCATTTTAAAAGTGATTGAAGAGTATGCTCTAAATGAACAGGCCGGTTATAACAAAAAATGGCAATAGGTGCATTCATACTTACCGTTTTATATTTTCATCCAATTAGATGACCTGTAGAAAACACTGGTACAGGAGAGGTTGGAAACCACTGGGATCATACCCCAAAAATCAATTTTCCTGAATCCTTGACCAATCAGAAAATTCACACCTTCTACATATTCTTCCCTTTCTGAATTGTCCAAAATAACTACCCCATCAACTGTTAATAAGTTGAGACTATTTATCAGACATTCATTTCTAAATAAACCATCCACGATGATCAGTTCAAACTGACCATAATCTGTATTTCCCAACAATGCATAAGCTTCCGGATGATTATCTTTGAGAATTAATTTTGCATTTGAAGGCAAATTTTGTCCTACCGCACTAAACCAGCTCTTATCATGTTCAATTGAAACGATTTCCCTTACTTTATCCGAGAACCACAATGTTGAACTACCACAGCCATATTCCAATATCCTTATATTGGAACTAATGCGGGATTTGAGGAACATAAAAAATGGATAAGTAAACCAGGGTATGGGTTTTCCATGTTGATCTATGGATTTTTTTTCATAGAATGAGGTAAACCATCCCATATCTTTTAGCCCACTCAATAAAACCAACTGTAACGGGCCTCCCAATTTCATGAGATTTAGAATCCTCCAAACTTGTTTTTTGAATTTCTTCATATTGATCTGACTATTTCAATTAACAAATGTACCAATTTCATGGCTAAAATTGGAAGTTTATCCTGTTCGGGGTTCTATAAAATGGAAGGCATGAATTTTAAAATTTATTTGAGGATTTCCTTACTTTTGAAATAGTTTAGCAAGCATTTGAGAAATGGTAAAGAAGGAAGTAGCAATAGCAATACCCATTTATAAGTCCCAGCCTTCATCAATGGAAATATTTTCCTTTAAATTATGTCTAAAAATGCTCCCTCAGTATGATTATATTATTATATCCCCCAATGGACTTGATCTACACAGTTATGAAATAAACCATAAGGTGCGGGTGGAATACTTTGAACCATATTTTTTTGAGGGTATTAAAGGTTATAACCAATTATTATTATCAGAGCACTTCTACCAAAGGTTTAGTGACTACAAATACATATTTATCTATCAGTTGGATGCCCTGATATTTAAAGATGATTTACAATGTTGGATAAAG